>NZ_DHEI01000105.1:53485-65493 GCF_002399805.1 Flavobacterium sp. UBA4854 | reverse complement strand
GTTCCAATCGTTACGCTCTTCGACTTCGCTCAGAGTGACATTCAAAGTGATAATACGACATCAAAAATTACAAATTCAACAAAAAACCATGAATTTAACGTACATTTGCACAAAATTTAAAGCAAATGAGCACTTTCGAAAAATTTAATCTTCCAAAATCATTACAAAAAGCAGTTGACGAATTAGGATTTGTTACGCCTACTCCTATTCAAGAAAAATCTTTTTCTGTAATCATGTCTGGACGTGATATGATGGGAATTGCACAAACTGGAACTGGTAAAACATTTGCTTATTTACTGCCTCTTTTAAAGCTGTATAAATTTACTCATACCAATACACCAAAAATTGTAATCCTTGTTCCAACTCGTGAATTAGTAGTTCAGGTTGTAGAAGAAGTAGAGAAACTGACTACATACATGTCGGTTAAAACTTTAGGTATTTACGGTGGTGTAAACATCAATACTCAAAAAAAAGCCGTTTATGAAGGTGTCGACATTTTAGTTGGAACACCAGGACGTACTATGGATTTAGCACTTGACGCGGTAGTTCGTTTTGACGAAACACAAAAATTAGTAATTGACGAGTTTGACGAAATGCTGAATTTAGGTTTCAGACCACAGCTTACTTCGCTTTTTGCAATGATGAAAACGAAACGTCAAAATATTCTGTTCTCTGCAACAATGACAGATGAAGTTGATGATTTGTTAAATGATTATTTTGATTTTCCTGAAGAGGTAACATTAGCTCCATCAGGAACTCCACTAGAAAAAATTACACAGCTTACTTATAACGTTCCGAATTTTAATACCAAAGTAAACCTTTTAAAACATTTACTGGAAACTGACGAAAGCATGAGCCGTATTCTAGTTTTCGTAAATAACAAAAAGATTTCGGATATGCTTTTCAATCGTATCGACGAGCTTTTTGATGGACAATTTGGTGTAATTCACTCCAACAAATCTCAAAATTACCGTTTGAGCACAATGGCCGAATTTCAGGAAGGAAATCTTCGCGGTTTAATTACAACCGACGTTATGGCAAGAGGTTTGGATATTTCGAATATTACCCACGTAATTAACTTCGAACTTCCAGAAGAACCAGAATTGTATATGCACAGAATTGGTCGTACGGGTCGTGCAGACGCAACGGGAAAAGCAATTAGTTTTGTTACTCCAAGAGAAGAAGAATTTAAAATAGAAACAGAACTTTTAATGGATCAAGAGCTTGAAATTGCCGATTTTCCTGAAGAAGTTGAAATTTCAGAAAAGTTAATTGAAGCTGAAAAAGATAAATTACCTAGAAAATTTCTACTAAAAAAACCAAAACTAGAAGGTGACGGTGCTTTCCATGAAAAATCTAAAAAGAACCAAAAAGTCAATCTTGGTGGTCCTTCAAAAACCAAAAAGAAAACGCATGGTTCTGTTAACAGAAACATGTTGAAGACAAGAAATGAGAAGAAGAAGAAAAAATAACTTTTTTTTGGATGCTAAGCTACTAAGTTGCTAAGGTTCTAAGTTTTTTATATAACACTAAAAAAGGGTAAAGATTCTTTGAATCTTTACCCTTTTTTAACCTTAGAAGCTTAGCATCTCAGCACCTTAGAATCTTTTTTACTAAATCTTAGTAAAAACCAATCCAACTGGCGAACACAACTGGATTCTTCTGCCAGTATCTGTAAGTTTTCCTGTTACGATATCTCTTTTAAAAATAACTATATCATTAGTATATTGATGACCTACTAAAAGGTAATTTCCTGTAGGATCGATACCAAAATCTCTTGGACCTTTTCCTAATGTGCTTTGTTGTTCTACCAATTCTAAAGCTCCTGTTTTAAGAATTTTGTAAACCGAAATTGCATTAGCATCTACACGATCGGTAACATATAAAAAGTTTCCGTCTGGCGAAAGTTTAATTGCAGCCGCTCCCGTTCCTCCTTTAAAGTCTTTTGGAAGAATACTTGTTTCTGCTACAACTTTTAAAATTCCTGTTTTATCCCAGCTTAAAGTCGTCAAAGTTCCATCTAGCTCTTGAACTAAATACACAAATTTTCCGTCTTTACTAAAAGTCAAATGTCTTGGCCCACTTCCTGGTTTTACGTCGACACTTCCTTTCAATGTCAAAATTTCGTTTTTAGCCGTTGGATTGTATTTATATATAAACACTTTATCTAACCCCAAATCATTAGAAATCACGAACTTTTTGTCTGGAGAAAAAACCACCATGTGTACATGCGCTTTTTCCTGACGCGCCGCATTTGGCCCTTTTCCTTCGTGCTGAATCAACTGTTGTGCTTCTGTAATGCTCCCATCAGCATTCTTTTTAAAAACTGCAATGCTTCCGCCAGAATAATTAGCCGCGATGACATGTTTATCATCATTTATCAAATGGCAAGGATCTGCTCCTAAAGCATCATTTTTATTCAAAAGATTAATTTTTCCAGATTGCGAATCATAAGAAAAAGAGCTTACAGTACTTTGCGTTCCATTTTCGTTTACGGCATAAATAAACTTATTATCTGCTGATACAGATAAATAACTCGGACTTACAACATTTTCAGAAGAACTCTTTAGTTTATATTCGCCATTAGAAGCATCAAACTCATACACATAAACACCATTGCTTTGGCAAGTATTCGTGTAAGTTCCAACCAATAAATTGAATTTATTTTGAGCTTTAACAGCTGTAATTGATAAAGCTGAAAATAAGACTAGATATATTTTTTTCATAATTTGTTTTTTTTGATTAGCTAAAATAAGCAATATATCCATTTGAAACAGTCCCTTTATTGCAAGAAATTACAAAAGTTACATTTTTTTTTGCCTCGTAAGTTCATCACAGTTATAAGTCTTACATTCTACTTTTAAGTTTACTTACAATCTCTTACATGAACTTATATGGTTTAATAAATTTTTAATTTGTATTTTTGACCAGCATCTTCGCGAAAAACAAAACGTAGTGAAGTAAATCGAAGCCAGAATGCATTTTAAACATCCCGAAATTCTATACTTTCTGTTTTTATTGATCGTTCCAATTTTGGTTCACTTATTTCAATTAAGACGATTTAAAACTTCCTATTTCACCAACGTTCGATTCTTAAAAGAACTTGCTATTCAGACTCGCAAGAGTTCTAAAATCAAAAAACGTCTTTTATTAGCTACACGATTATTATTGCTTGCTTGCGCAATTATTGCATTTGCACAGCCTTTTTTTGCAGCTGCTGACAGCAAAAACGCTTCAAATGAAATGTATATTGTGCTAGACAATTCTTTTAGCATGCAGGCAAAAGGAAAAAAAGGCGAATTACTAAAAAGAGCCGTTCAAGAATTACTTGAAAATACTCCAGAAAACACTCAATTTTCGCTTTTAACAAACACCGAAAATTTTTGGAATACTGATATTAAATCATCAAAAAGCGCTTTACAAAATCTAAAATATAGCGCAACTTCTTTTGATCTTGCAACAATTACAGCCAAAATAAAAGCGCACAAAACGGCTCATAAAAAAGATATTGTCATTATTACCGATGCTGTTGGTTTAAAAGAAACAGCTATTAAGAATCTAGATTTTGAAGAAAAGCCGTATTTCATAGTTCCAAAAGCAGAACAAAAAAACAATGTGTCAATTGACAGCGTTTACATCAATCAGACTTTAGAAAATTTTTATGAAATCGGAATTAATTTATCCGCTTATGGCGAAGATTTTAAACCTGTTTCAACGGCACTTTACAATCAAAACAAATTGATTGCCAAAACGATTGTAAATTTTGATATAAAGAAAAAGAAAATCAATTTCACGATTCCAAAAGAAGCTTTTCATGGTTACGTTGCGATTGAAGATAATGGTCTGACTTATGACAACAAATTGTTTTTTAGCATTTCTAAAAACAAAAAAACAAACGTTATTAGTATTGGTGAACCAGAAAAAAGCAATTTCTTATCGAGAATATATACTTCTGGTGAATTTAACTACAACAATTATTCTATCAGTGCTTTAGATTACAATAGTTTAGAAAAACAAAATACTATTATTTTAAACGAATTGATTGACATTCCGCAAGCCTTGCAAACCACTTTAAAAGCTTTTGTTTCTAAAGGCGGAAATTTGGTTATCATTCCATCTGACAAAGCTTCTCTTTCAAGCTTAAATGCATTGTTGGGGAATTTTGGAAAAATTCAATTTGGGAATTTAGAGACCAACAGTAAATTAATCACTAAAATTAATTTTGATCATCCCTTATTTTCAGGTGTTTTTGAAAATAAAATAACGAATTTCCAATATCCAAAAGTAAACAGTTCATTTGCTGTTTCTAGTCCTTATCCAGCTGCTCTTTCATTTGAAGACCAGACTGCTTTTGTTACTTCTGTTCAAAACCCAGTTTCTGGAATAACCGTTTTTACAGCACCAATAAATAGCGCCAATTCAAATTTTCAGCAATCGCCTTTAATAGTTCCGTTATTTTATAAAATCGCGCAAAACAATCAGAAAACTGGTGTAAATGCTTTGACAATTGGAAACAATCAGCCTTATTTTGTTGATGTTTTATTGACTAAAGATGCTATTTTGGAAGTAAAAGGAACCGACGATTCGTTTATTCCAATTCAGCAGATTCTAAACAATAAAGTCAAACTAACTTTTAATGATTTTCCAGAAACCGCTGGAAACTACAGCATTTTTGACAAAAAAGAATGGGTTGAGAATATCAGTTTTAATTACAAAAGAACCGAAAGCGATTTGAGTCAAGTAAACACGAATGTGGTCTCTGATTTTAAAACTGCTGATACAATTTCGACTATTTTTAATACGTTACAAACAGAACGAACTGACAGCCAAATTTGGAAATGGTTTGTTATCTTTGCACTGTTATTTTTAGCATTAGAAATGGCAATTATAAAATTTGTAAAATAGAATTCACTTTTGTTTGAAAGGTCTTTTACTTTTACAAAAATCATTTTACGACAAAAAATTATCTACATATGAAACTAATCATCAAAAGCGCCAAAATTATCGACTCCAAAAGTCCGTTTCACAATCAGACCGTTGATCTTTTAATTGCAGATGGTGTAATAGAAAAAATAGGAGTTTCTCTTCCTAATGACGATGCAGAAGTGGTACGATTTGACGATCTTCATGTTTCTCAAGGATGGTTTGACAGTAGTGTTTCTCTTGGAGAACCTGGTTACGAAGACAGAGAAACTATCTCAAACGGATTGAATGTTGCCGCAAAAAGCGGTTTTACAGCAATTGCCTTACAGCCAAATTCATTACCTATTATTGACAACCAATCTCAGGTAAATTTTGTAAAAAATAAAGCAAATGGTTTTGCAACAGAAATTTTCCCAATTGGAGCTTTAACTAAAGCTAGTGAAGGAAAAGATATGGCCGAACTTTTTGACATGAAGAATTCTGGAGCGATTGCTTTTGGAGATTACAACAAAAGTATCGACAACTCTAATATCTTGAAAATTGCTTTACAATACGTGCAAGATTTCGACGGATTAGTTATCGCATATTCGCAAGATCCGAACATTAAAGGAAATGGAGTTGTAAACGAAGGTATTGTTTCTACAAGATTAGGTTTAAAAGGAATTCCGAATTTGGCGGAAGAACTTCAAATTTCAAGAAACTTATTTTTATTAGAATATACTGGGGGAAAACTTCATATTCCGACTATTTCTACTGCAAAATCGGTAGAATTAATTCGAGAAGCTAAAGCTAAAGGTTTAAACGTAACTTGTAGCGCATCTGTTCATCATTTGGTTTTAACTGATGAAAAACTAGACGGATTTGATACTCGTTTTAAAGTAACACCTCCGCTAAGAACTGAAGTTGACAGACAAGCTTTATTGAACGGAATTGCTGATGGAACAATCGATATGATTACTTCAGACCATAATCCGATTGATATCGAATTCAAAAAAATGGAATTTGATACTGCTAAAAACGGAACTATTGGTTTAGAAAGTGCTTTTGGAGCTTTGTTGACCGTTTTACCTGCAGAAACAATTGTAGCAAAACTAACTGCCGCTAGAAAGGTTTTTGGTTTGGAAAGCCATACAATTGAAGAAGGCGCAAAAGCAAATATCACTTTATTTTCAACAGAAGGAAAATCAACTTTTACGAAAGAAAACATTCTTTCAAAATCTAAAAATTCTGCTTTTTTAGGAACCGAAATTAAAGGTTCTGTTTACGGAATTTTAAATCAAAATCAATTAGTTACAAAATAATACAAATGAACAATTCAGTCGAAGAAGGAAAACCAATCGCTATCACGAGTTATATTCTAATCATTGGCGTTTTAATTGCCATGAGTATGAATTCTGAAAACAAAAACAGTTTTGCTTCTTTTCATATCCGTCAGTCTTTGGGCTTGTCTTTAACTTTTATCTCCTTCGGAGCAATAATCAGTAATTTTGATAGTTTTTTTATCACTTTCCCAATGTGGATTTGTATTTCAATTCTGTGGACTTTCGGTATTTTTAATGCTATTCAAGGACAAATGAGACCGATTCCTTTAGTTGGAGAATTGTTTCAAAAATGGTTTAAGAAAATTGGATAAATTTTAAAATTCCAAATTGAAACCAAAAATGAAACCTAAAAACTTTGTCAAAGTTTAAAACTTTGACAAAGTTGGAAAATTCACAATTCACAACTTACAACTCATAATTAAAAAAATGAATCTATCTTTAGAATATAAAATAAGAGAACCAAAAGTAATTTTAGATAAAAATCCTTTATTGCTTTTATTGCACGGATACGGAAGTAATGAGGCCGATTTATTCTCTTTTGCTTCTGAACTTCCTGATAATTATTATATCATTTCTGCAAGAGCTCCTTACGATTTACAGTATGGCGCTTACGCTTGGTACGCGATCAACTTTGATGCAGATCAGAATAAATTTTCAGATAATGAACAAGCCAAAACTTCAAGAGATTTAATTGCAAAGTTTATTGATGAATTAGTAGCAAATTATCCAATTGATGCCAATAATGTAACTTTAATCGGATTCAGCCAAGGATCTATTTTAAGTTATGCAACAGCGCTTTCTTATCCAGAAAAAATTCAAAGAGTTGTGGCAATGAGTGGTTATTTTAATGAAGAAATCATCAAAGAAGGTTTTGAAAACAATGATTTCAAAAATTTAAAGTTTTTCGCTTCACACGGAACTGTAGATCAAGTTATTCCGATTGAATGGGCGAGAAAAACACCTGCTGCTTTAGAAAAATTAAATATTCCGCTTACTTATAAAGAATATCCTGTTGGACATGGAGTTGCTCCTCAAAATTTCTTTGATTTTAGGAATTGGCTGCTTAGTTAGTATTCAGTCATAGTTTAAGGTCGCAGCTTTTTACTAAATAATTTATTTTATGGCAACAGATTGGTATCGAAGAAAATCTTGGTCGAAAACAGATGAAGAAGAATTCTTTGCGAAACTTTCTCGTGCCAGAAAAGATGGAAGAGCTCAATATCTTAAAATTCAAGCAATAGAATTAGTTGACACTAAAAAACCCAAGCTTTTACAAATTGCAAAGGAATTATTAAGCAAAGTTCTAAATGAATATCCAGACGACAACTTCAACAAAGGTTCTGTTTATCATACTTTTGGAAATATTTTTCAACTTGAAAACAATATAGAGAAAGCACTTGAATATTTTAAAAAAGCTGTTGATTTTGAAAAAACATTTCCAAATGTAATTACTCAATCGTATTTAGATTATGCTGAAATTGTAGTTAAAAATCAATTCATAGATTTATATCCAGTAGCTGAAGAAATGCTGGAAAATAAAATTTCAGGATTGTTGTTTCCTAATGAAAAATATATTGCTTTCTCTTTACTTGCAATAATAAACTTTTACAATTCTAAAGCAGAGATTGGCAAAAAATATGCTGAAATGGCAAATGAAAATGCAAACGCAGAAACCTCTGGCTTGAGTTATCATAAATACTTGGGAATCGTCTTAAAACGAGATAGCCTACTAGACAAAGTAACTAAACCATTTTTAAAATCTTAATTAAAATGAATACAAAACTTGATAATTCAGCATTAATTTTAATTGATATCCAAAAAGGCTTTCACGATGTTGCGTATTGGGGCGGAGATCGAAATAATGTTGATGCAGAGCAAAAAGCGGGCGAACTTCTGAAAATTTGGAGAAGCAAAAAAATGCCTATTTTTCATATTCAGCATTGTTCTTCAAATCCAAATTCGCTTTTAAATGAAACAAATCCAGGTAATGAATTTCAAGATATTGTAAAACCTCTTGAAGGAGAAATAATTATCAAAAAGAATGTCAATAGTGCTTTTATTGGAACGAACTTAAAAGAGCTAATTGACACTGCCAAAATCACGAATCTTGTAATTGTAGGTTTAACTACAGATCATTGCGTTTCTACCACAACAAGAATGGCAGGAAATTTTGGTTACAATGTTTACCTAGTTTCTGACGCAACAGCTACTTTCAATAAAAAAGGCGTAAACGGAGAAAATTTCTCTGCCGAATTAATACATCAAACCGCTTTAGCAAGTTTAAACGATGAATTTGCTCACGTAGTAACTTCTGAGTTTATTAAAGAGATTGGTTAGTTTTCACAACAGTTGTTACTTTGAGCGAAGTCAAAGAGCTTCACGTGGCTTCGACTTCGCTCAGCCTGACAAACTTAAACTTAAAACCAATTGAACACTGAATTATTCTCCCGTATAAAGAATCTTCCCTGCTTTTTTCAGAACATAGCCTTTCCAAGGTATTAACTGCCAATCGCCGTTAACCCAAGAATCGCCTTCTGACTTTCTTTCTAGAATAATTGATTCTTTTTGAGTATCAAGAAAAAGCTCAGCTTTATTTCCATCAAAAATTACATAGGAAACCGTAGAATAAGTTTTTCCATCTTCTGCATGATTCAGTCTTGTGCTATTTTCAAAAACTCTGATACATTCTTTTTTCAAAACCGACCAAGTATAACCAGCTGAAGCTTTACAGCCATGAGAATCAGAATCTCCGCCAACGACAGTTTCTTTTTTCGGTTCTTTTGGAGTTGTACTTACATTTTCTTGAGAAACTTTTTTCCCGCACGAAATTGTACTAGCAATAATCAAAAACAAAAACATCTTTTTCATAATCCTAATTTATTTAAAGGCCAAAAAAAATAGGATTATAAAATCCTATTTTTGATATAACCAAGTTTGATTTACTTCAAAGGTAATATTATCATCGTTATCAACAAAATATTTTAACAAGACTTCTCCCCATAATTCTCCATTGCTATAATCTGCAATAATCCATCTGTGGTTTAAAATTTTTACTTTATTAATGATAAATTTAGTTGGCCCAATCTGGTCTTGCCCTGTATATGGATTCCCTTTTGGATTTGAATTGAAATCTAACAGCTTTTCTGTTACAACCGGAATTAGTTTTTCATACAAAATCACTTTTCCTCCAGAGGCGCTATTATCAAAGTAATTTTGAGCATTTTCGTTATGCTCTAAAGAAAAATAATCAGCTTCAGCCAATTTGTTTTTCATGAGGCTAATGCTGTCTCTTAATTTCTTAGTTGTTTTATCATATCGGTCTTGTCCAAATTTCACTTCCCCACTGTAAAATGCATACGTAAAGACATTCATTAAAATGGCAAGAATAAAAAGATAAAGCATTAAGGATTTTTTCATTGTGTGGTATATAATTAAATTGTAATTTCTAAATTGTCGTAAGCCAAGAAAACATTATCTGGAAGTGTTTTCTGCACTTCTTCGTGAAACCCTAAAACGTGGCTAATATGAGTTAAATAAGCTCTTTCAGGTTTAACAAGATTAATAAAATCAAGTGCTTCTTGTAGATTAAAATGCGTATTGTGAGGTTCGACACGCAGAGCATTGACTACTAAAACTTTCAAACCTTTTAGCTTTTCAACCTCAACTTGCTCGACTGTTTTTACATCTGTTAGATAGGCAAAATCATCTATTCGGTATCCAAAAACCTGAAGATCTCCATGCATTACATTTATCGGAATTGCTGTTTTATCTCCAACAGCAAAAGGTGCATTATTTTGCACTTCTATTGTTTTTACGCTTGGAGCTCCTGGATATTTGTTTACCGTTTCAAAAACATAATCAAAACGGCGTCTTAAATTATCTAGGACGCGTTGATGCCCATAAATCGGAATTTCACCCTGTCTAAAATTAAATGGGCGTATATCATCTAAACCAGCAGTGTGATCTGCATGCTCATGAGTAAAGAGAATTGCATCCAGTTTCTGGCATCCGCAAGAAAGCATTTGCTGTCTAAAATCGGGGCCACAATCTACAACATACGAATGATCGTCCCATGTTATCCAAATGGATACACGAAGCCTTTTATCCTTAGCATCAGTGCTTTTGCAAACAGGATGATCGATTCCTATAATTGGAATGCCTTGAGAAGTACCTGTACCTAAAAAATAAACCTTCAATTGAACTTAATTTTTTTACAAAAATAGGATTATTTCTCTTTCATTAGAAGCCTAATTTACTAACTTTGTAACAAATCTATTTAAAACAAAATGGGTACAGAAATAAAACTCAAGGGTGACAAGGTCATCGAACAGATTCCTTCTATAAAAGACAAAGCGTTACGCATTAATTTAAACGAAAATATTTACGGAACATTTGCTGAGATAGGCGCTGGACAAGAGACAGTTAGACACTTTTTCAGATCAGGAGGTTCGTCGGGAACTATTGCAAAAGCGATGTCTGCCTATGATAAAGATTTTAGTGATGCCATTTATGGAACTGAAAGTGACGGAAGATATGTTACTGAAGAACGATTAAAAAAAATGCTTACTCATGAAGGACAAATCATTGAAGAGCGTTTAAGTCGTGAAAAACACCCTACAAAACTTTTTTTTAGCTACGCCAACACTGTTGCCACAATAGATTTTGCTAAACAATTTAAAGGTCACGGCTGGGTCGGAATTAGATATCAAATTGAACCCGACGAAGCTTATAACGAAATTATCCTGCATATTCGTTTTAAAGAGACTGATGCTAGACTACAACAAGAAACACTTGGTATTTTAGGAGTTAACTTAATTTACGGTGCTTTTTACAAATATAACGATCCAAAACGATTACTTCGTTACTTATATGACCACTTAGATAAAGATCAATTAGAGATCGATACTATCAACTTTTCTGGACCTCGTTTTGCTGATGTAGACAATCGTTTGATGAGTTTACAATTGGTTAAAAACGGAATGACAGATGCCGTAATGTTTAACCCTGAAGGTAAAAACATTCTTCCTGCAGCTATTTTATACAAAAAGAACCTTTTAGCTTTAAGAGGAAGTTTCCGTCCTGTTACGAAAGTAAATATGGACATGTATGAAAAGTCGTTAGAAATGTTTCTGAAAGAAAACAAGGTTGAAGAAAAAAATACTCTTGTAATTTTTGAAATTACACTTTCGAATTTACGCTCTGATGGAGAAATTGACGAAAGAGATTTTATGGACAGAGCCGAATTGCTATGTTCTCTTGGTCAAACGGTTATGATTTCTAATTTCCAAGAATATTATAAAGTTGTAGAATACTTTGCAAATTATACCAAAGCCCGTATGGGATTGGCAATGGGCGTAAATAACCTTGTTGATATTTTTGATGAGAAATACTACCGCCATTTAAGTGGTGGAATTCTTGAAGCTTTCGGAAAATTATTTTACCGTGATATGAAAGTATTCTTATATCCAATGTTAGATGAAGATGGCTCATTAATGAACTCGAATAACTTAAAAGTTCATCCTAGAATGAAAGAATTGTATAAATTCTTTAAATTCAACGGAAAAGTGGTTGATATTGAAGATTACGATCCGAATATCTTGGATGTTTTCTCTAGAGAAATCTTAAAAATGATCAATCAAGGTAAAACCGGATGGGAACCAATGCTTCCTCCAGGAATTCCTGAAATTATAAAAGAGCATCATCTTTTTGGATATCATCCGCAGAAAGAATTAGAACAAAATACATAATAAAAAAAGTCCCTTT
>NZ_DHEI01000105.1:48013-53315 GCF_002399805.1 Flavobacterium sp. UBA4854 | reverse complement strand
GCTAAGTTTTTTTTACTTAAGCTTGTGCTAAAAAACGCAAAGTTCGCAAAGCTTTATGTAAATTCAGCTTTGCGAACTTTGTGGGTTTATTAGGTTTGGCTCATAAAAAAACTTAGCATGCTTTGCGTTAAAACTAAATATTAAGTAAAGCAACTTGAAACCTGAAACAAAGAAAACCTGAAACAAAAATCTCTATTTCAAAATCTGCGAAGCGTGTTCTTTTGTTTTTACTTTTTCGATTACTTCTTCTATAATTCCTTTTTCGTCGATTACGAAAGTTGTTCTGTGAATTCCATCGTATTCTTTACCCATAAATTTCTTTGGTCCCCAAACTCCAAATGCGTTGATAACCGATTTGTCTTCGTCTGCAATTAAAGGAAATGGCAATTCGTATTTTTCTTTGAATTTTACTTGTGCTTTTGGGCTATCAGCGCTTACTCCAAGAAGTTCGTAATTATTGGCTTGAAAACGGTGATAATTATCTCTCAAATCGCAAGCCTCAGCCGTACAGCCAGGCGTACTTGCTTTCGGATAAAAGAAAACAACTAATTTTTTCCCAGCGTAATCTGCCAGTTTATGTGTTTTTCCGTCTTGATCTGTACCTGAAAAATTTGGCGCTTTATCTCCTGCTTTTAGTGTTGTCATATGTCTTTTATTTTAGATTGTTGATTTCAGATTTTAGATTAAAAGCAAAGATAACTTATAACTAATAATTCTTTATTTTTACAGGCATTAAAATCACCGAAATGAATAAAGAAGCTCGCGTACAATTTGTTATTGATAAATTAAAAGAACTCTACCCTACTATACCAGTTCCGCTTGACCACAAAGATCCTTATACACTTTTAATTGCTGTTTTATTATCAGCACAATGTACCGACGTTCGTGTGAACCAAATTACGCCGCTTTTGTTTGCAAAAGCTGATAATCCGTATGATATGGTTAAAATGTCGATAGAAGAAATTAAGGAAATTATTCGTCCGTGTGGTTTATCTCCTATGAAATCTAAAGGAATTCATGGTTTATCTGAAATTTTGATCGAGAAATATAATGGCGAAGTTCCGCAGAGTTTTGAAGCGCTTGAAGCTTTGCCTGCTGTTGGACACAAAACGGCAAGTGTGGTAATGTCTCAGGCTTTTGGCGTTCCAGCTTTTCCTGTAGACACGCATATTCACCGATTGATGTACAGATGGAATTTATCTAATGGAAAAAATGTCGCTCAAACTGAAAAAGATGCCAAAAGATTATTTCCAAGAGAATTATGGAATGACTTGCACTTGCAGATTATTTGGTACGGACGAGAATATTCACCTGCAAGAGGCTGGAGTCTTGAAAAAGATATTATAACGAAAACTGTCGGAAAGAAATCTCTTATTGAAGAGCTTGAAAAAACAGTTTCAAAAAAATAAAGGTGCAAAGATAAAACCTTTGCACCTTTGTTACTCTGCACCTTTGCCCTTTAAAAAAACTACATTCCTGCTTTTAAAGCATTGTATTCTGAATTCATATCAAGAGATCTGTAAACACCTAATAATGTTTTGGTTGCATCTGGATTTTTTGGTTCAAGAACAAGTACTTTCTTAAGATATGGAATTGCACTTCTGGCAATATCATCTTTTTGTGCATTTAGTTTATCGTATTTCTTCATCTCTGCTGGCGTAGTTCCTAATGATGATATTTCTTCTGCTAAATCCTTTTTCATTTGCAGTTTCAAATAAGCCAAGTTAATATAAGCGTCAATATAATTCGGATCTAATTCTAAAACATAGTTATAAACTGATTCTGCTCTTGCATAATCTTTCTTTTCAAGATAAGCATAAGCCAAATTATTGTTTATTTCTATTTTTTTAGAAGGCACAGATTCTGTTCTTGGCTTTTCGTAAAGACCTTGCTGTATAGCAGACTCTCTAGCTTTTGGAGAAATAAAAGCATCTTCTTCTTTTGTTTTTTTGTTGGTAGCAAAATATCGAACTCCTTTTCCAGAAAAATTAATCTTTTTCAAAAGTTCGTAATAGGTCACAGCAGCGTTGTAATCTTTTCCGTTTATAGACGACGCCGCAGCATTACACAAGTTTATAGTATCTTTTTTATCGAACAAATATACCTTATAACTCTTTTCTGCACTTTCTTTGAATTTTCCGTCTTTAAAATCTGCCATTGCACCATTTACAAGACTGGCTTTCATGTCTTTTAAAGCTATGTTAGCTTTAACTGTCCATTTAAATTTTCCTGATTCATTTTCGTATAAAAATACATCTTGATACGATTGCGATGCCAATGTGAAATTATTGGCTGCATCTATATTTTTTACAGCCAAATCTTTTAAAACATTTCCTTTTAAGAAGTAATAATCAGACTTGTCTTCATCAGATGCATTAAGAATAAGATATTCTGTTTTAGTTAAAATTGCCAAAGCTTCCTGGCTATTTCCTTTGTCAAATAAAGATTGTGCTTCTTTAATTTTGTCTTTTTGGGCAAATGCGCCAATACTTATCATCAATAAGCATGACAACATCTTAATGTTCTCTTTCATTTTGCGGTTAAGTTTTGGTGGTTAAATAATTTTCTAAGTTTCTTTTGAAACATAGTAAGAGGATAATTAAACTGGTCTAAAAATTATCTTACTCACTATTTTATCGAATAAACATTTGCTGGTTCAAATATTTTTTCAAAATCAAATAAGCAATAAACTTAACGCAATAAAGTTGGGTAGTTTTTCTTCATAAATAATTTGGGTTTTGGTTAAATATTTAATTTTTAAAATATTATGTTTCTATTTTTTAATCAAACAAACTTTCTAATACGAATAACGCTTAAGAAAAGCATATTTATCAAATAAAAAAGTAGTTTTTTAACTAAAATAGAATTAAAAACCAAATAAACACATAAATTCCGATCAAAATATTAAATTTTAACAAAACAAGAGAAAAATGCTGTAAAAAACTTATATTTTTAATTCGGAAAAAAGAAGAAATAAAAAAACTCACTACTTGTACATAAAATATACAAATAGTGAGCTCTTAAACCAAAACGACCATTTGGTTTCTTTTTTATAAACATCCGACAGGAGCAGTGGGCTGTTTAATTAGCTATAATCTCAAAATTTTTATCTTCAATCTTAACTACTGTCAAGGCTTTAGAATAATTCAATAAAAAAGAAACTACTTCTTTTTTAGGTTTAAGATTTTTAGAAGCTAATGCTTTTTTTGAGTAAATTTTCCCCATACTATCAAAAATGTTTTATAGTAGTATAACGGACTAATTATCAAAATAGTATTAGTTGGTTAAAATAATTTGATGTTTTTCTATAATTTTTCTCAAATTCATTAATGCATAGCGCATTCTTCCTAATGCTGTGTTGATGCTTACGCCAGTAACTTCTGAGATTTCTTTGAAACTCATGTCTTGATACATACGCATAACCAATACTTCTTTTTGATCATCTGGAAGCTCTCCTATTAATTTTTTTAAATCAAGTTCGACTTGATCTACGATCATTTTGCCTTCAATTGTCAATGCGTCGTCAGACATTATAGAGAAAATAGAAAACTCTTCTGTTTCTCTGTACATTGGCATTTTCTTTGTTTTTCTAAAATGATCTACAATTAGATTATGAGAAATACGCATTACCCAAGGCAGAAATTTACCTTCTTCGTTATAAGAATTACTTTTTAAAGTTTTAATTACTTTAATAAATGTGTCTTGAAAAATATCATTTGAAATATCTCTATCAGCAATCTTAGAATATATGAATCCATATATTTTAGACTCGTGCCTCTTTATTAATGTTGCAAGTGCAGCTTCACTACCGTCAACATAATTTTTTACTAATAGAGCGTCTGGAGTATGCAGATCAGCCATAATAACTACTTTTTTTTAGTTTTAAAATTTAAAATTTGGAGTATTTTCTAAAAAGTAGTTTTTTTATATAGGCGTTTCTTTTTTATTGGGTTATGTTAATATTTTGACCAAATTTAACAAATATTTATTTTAAAAAGCAAACAAAAGCAATAATAATTAATAATAAATCGTTAAGTTTTTTACTGCAAAGTTTGATTTTAATAAAAATAGCTAAAAAAAATGAATTCTGATGATTTTTTTTACTTAAATAAAAAACAGATGTAAATAACTTACAATTAACATTTTAAATCATTTTCATCTGTCTTATTTTTTAGTTTATACTGTCGATATATTACTGATAAACGCGTACATAATCAACGTAATATTTTTGCGGTAAAACAGAATCGTCTACCTCTGGTCCTCCAAAATTACCTCCAATTGCCAAATTTACAATGATATAAAATGGTTTGTCAAATGGCCATGTATCTTCGTTTTTAACTTCGGGATTAAAAGTATAAACTAGTTTTGTATCAACAAAAAAATCAATTTTGTCTTTGTTCCATTCGATAGCGTAAACATGATAACCTTCTTCAATATTTGGAAATTCAGTTCGTTTTGTATTGACTGTATTTCCATGGCTGTCCTGTGTATGAAGTGTTGTGTATACCATATGAGGATCTCTTCCGATATATTCTAGAATATCAATTTCTCCTGTTTTTGGCCATTTTACCTCATCAATATTGGCGCCAAGCATCCAAAACGCGGGCCATAAACCATGTCCAATAGGGAGTTTTGCCCTAGCTTCGATTCGGCCGTATTTAAACTCTTTTTTGCTTTTTGTTGTAATTTTAGTCGAAGTATATTTATCTCCTTCTTTTCTGGCTTCAATAATTAGATTTCCGTCTTTAAATTCGTGGTTTGTTTTTGTATAAATCTGTCTTTCATTATTTCCATAACCACATAAATTTGGACAACCATCTCCCAATTCAAAATTCCAAACCGATTCGTTTAAGCTTTTTTTATTAAAATTTTCTTCCCAAACAAGTTTTCTTTTCGCCTCTTGGGCAAAGCCAAAACTAGTAATGAGTAATACTAAAATTATTTTCTTCATCGTATTCTTTTATTAAAAAAAGAAGGCCAGTAACCAACTGGCCTTCAAAATTACTAATTAATCAACCTATTGATAAACTCTAACATAATCAATCTCCATTGTAGATTGAGTGAAAGCAGGATCAATATTGCCTCCCATATTACCTCCCATAGCAAAATTTAAAATCAAGAAAAATTCGCTGTTAAAAGGTAAAGAACTTGTATTTGCTAATGTATGGATCAACACATCGTCTGCGTAAAGCTGGATAGTTTCTGCACTCCAAACTGCTTTGTAAACATGAAACTCTGTTGAAACATTTGGAATAGTTTTAGAAGCCGTATTGGCATTTCCGCCTGAACGACCAGGATAATG
>NZ_DHEI01000105.1:29572-47796 GCF_002399805.1 Flavobacterium sp. UBA4854 | reverse complement strand
ATTGCAGGCCAAGTTCCTCCACCTGATGGCAATTTAGCTCGAACCTCAACTTTACCATATTTAAAAGCATATTTCCCATCCGATTTTAATCTTGCAGATGAATATTCTGCACCGCCAGAATTTTCTTTTTTAGCTGTGATTTTCAAAAACCCACCTTCAACTACAATATTTGAAGCTGAGTTGGTATAGTTTTGTTTTTCATTATTTCCCCAGCCATTATTTCCACGTCCTAAATCGTAAGTCCATTTTGTTGGATCTGGCGCTCCATCTTTATCAAAATTATCTTCGAAAACCAGTTTTGTATAATCAATAGATGGTTCTGGATTTGGATTTGGTGGTGTAGTTGTAAAAGTATGATACCAAGCTAGTGAAGGGTTTCCTCCCATTACAGCTCTAACTACCATTCTATTTGCTGTAAGCGATAAAATTTCATAAGAACTTTGACCAATATAATAGCCCATAAATCCGTTATCAGAGAAGTTCATTGTTGTTCCTCTTGTTTGTTCTGCATGGTCTGGATTATTCATTACAACAGATTCTGAAGGACTTAATGAAACTATTTTTGCAGCACCAGTATTATAGCTTAAACACATATCTTCTGATAGACCTGATGCTCCAGCAACGCTTCCAAAATCTTTATTGAAGAATGTTGCACCACCGTTATCCAATTGGAATTTAAGCACTTCACCATCAAGAGAGAATGTTAACACATTATCATACAAACAGCTACTGTTTGGAGAACCTGCTTTTTCAAATGGTCCTGCTTTATAATAGTTAGGGAAGAAGTTATTCGCTGCATCACCATCGTTCTGTCCTACACCAAGATGTGCTGGTTCTGCTGCTGCCCAATACCATTTTTTAGAAGAACCGCCTGTAAGCAATTGAACTGCTTCATCGTCGCTGAAATCACTTTGCACCTCAACATCGATTGTTGTATTTGTAGCCACTCCTCCTGCTCCTGTTGCTAGAACAGTTACTGTATAGGTATTAACTCCAGTTTTGGTAAATCTTTTAGTGATTTTCCCACTTGGAGCATTATCTGAAGATCCATCTGGATAAACATATTTATACGAAATGGCATTATCTGCTGTTGCTACAAACTTTACTATTCCAGATCCGTCTCCATAAGGAGCATCGGCTGTTTTACCCACAATTTCGGCTGTTACCTTTAAATTAGAAGGTGTACTTATTGATCCGAATGTATAATCGTCTTTCTGACAACCCGTCATCAAGAGAATCGTAAATAGGGATACTATCTTTATAATTAATTTCTTGCTCATGATTTCTTGTTTTAATTGGATTGTTTTATATCATCAAAGTAATAAGTTTCTCCTGTTCCTGTTGTTCCAAAATCTGGAAACAAAATTACTCTGTCGTATTTTATAGTGCTGTTGAAAGAGGCTTCAGTTGTAAGATCAAATGTCAATACTTCCCAGCCATTAGCAACCGTTGTCGGCACCTCTACCTGCACAAAAACAGTTGGATTTCCATTACCGTCTTTTGGTGATGTAGAAAGCTCCATTTTGTATAATATTTTTGCTCCTGCTTTTGGCGACCAAACTGTTACTTTTACTTTAGTTCCTTTTGAAGCGTCAAATGAATTTTCAAGATTTAAACTTGCTCCTCCCCAGGTTTCTGCTCCTATCTTTTTGTCTAATTTGACTACTTTATCAGAAACATTTAGTCCAGTTTTATTAGGATTTGCAACGACAGAAGCATCTACATTTCCGAATCCGCCCCAAGCGTAAGTTAAACTCGTAGATTCAAAATCAATTGGCAATCCTATTGATGCAGATGCAGTTTTATAGAAATAAATATTATCGATATAAATATTCTTACCTGCTGTTGGAGCTGAGTCTAATTTTAATTGGAAAATATCAGCAACTGTAAAACCATCCTGGCTTGTAAATGCCGAAATTGGAATATCAATACTTGTCCATTGTTTTGCCGTAAGATCTTTTACAACCTTTCTTTCTCCATTTGTCTTACTAATAAGGAATATGGCTAATTTGTCTAGATCTGCTGTCCATACATCCATGTGAATATATTCCATTTCAGAGGCATCAATAGTTACATTATCTGCCAATGCAATTCCTTGATAATTCAGATTATTATAGTTCAACATTTTATCTCCGTCTAAATCAAATTCAGCAAAAGTTGTTGACTGTCCCCATCCTGGATTAAAATTAGTTCCTGCAAGGTCTGTATATTTAGAACTGAAAATAGAAATAACATCTCCCGCTTGTCTACCTGGCTGCGCTGGTGCAGATGTTGTTGGGTTTAACACTAAGTTTGCCGTAATTTCTTCTGTGTGTTCAGTTGTTTTAATAGCCGCACTTTTAGAAACT
This sequence comes from Flavobacterium sp. UBA4854, assembly GCF_002399805.1. Classification (NCBI taxonomy): domain Bacteria; kingdom Pseudomonadati; phylum Bacteroidota; class Flavobacteriia; order Flavobacteriales; family Flavobacteriaceae; genus Flavobacterium; species Flavobacterium sp. UBA4854. The sequence goes on along the minus strand of NZ_DHEI01000105.1, from coordinate 45,448 downwards.
ACTCTAATCGTATAAACTCCTGGAGCCTGATAAGTGTATGAAACTGGTTCTCCATTATTAGCCGAAACCGGATCAGGATGTCCTGCTTCTCCAAAATACACATCGTAAAATAAAGCAAAATCTGCAGTTGCTGTAACGGTTACTTTATTAGAAACTAATTTGTCATTTGTTACTACAACTTTTAAATTTTCTGGAGCTCTAAAAGAAACCACTACTTCTTTTTCTATTTCGGCTGTTTTTCCGTTAAGTCCAGATGCAATAATTTTAGACTTATAAACACCTTCTTTATAAATATGAGAAATAGTCGATCCAACTCCTGCATAATCAGAGTCAGGTGTTCCGTCGCCAAAACTAATTTTGTATTGCGATGCACCTTCGCCTTTTGGCAGGAAAGTAACTTTTCCGGTATTATCCTGCGTAACTGTTGTTAAAACCGAAATATTTGTTGGTGCAGCTATTCCGTCTAAATCAATATCCAAGTCATCGTTTGCACAGCCTATGAGTACTGCCAAAACGAAAAAATTTATAATAAAATGTATTTTTTTCATAATTGATGTTTTTTAGTATCCAGGATTTTGTGCCCAGTTTCCGTTTGCAAACTGAATTTCTTCAATTGGAATTGGAAATAATTCGTTTTTATTTGCTTTAAAGCCAGGAATAGTTCCTGCAGCTTTACCAGTTCTTACTAAGTCAAAGAAACGATGTCCTTCTCCAAAAAGCTCAAGTCTTCTTTCGTCTAAAATATTATCTGTAAGAGCTGCGCCAGAAGTTGCAATGTCATGATTTGTATCTCCAAATGCACGTCTTCTCACCTCATTTAAATACGTTCTTGCTTTTCCATCATCAATTCCGCCTCTATTATAAGCCTCAGCAGCCATCAACAATACATCTGCATAACGAATCGCTCTGTAGTTGTTTGGATTTGTCAAATTCAAATCTCCTGCTGCATCTTTGCTTCTTTTTCTTGGCAGATATTTTCTGTTGAAGAAACCTGTATCTTCATTTCCTTTTCCGAATGTAATACCGTTTCCGTTGTCATAAGAAGCATTAGCCAAAGCCCATGCGTTGATATCTAAGATGGCAACGTCTTTACGTTTATCTCCAGTTTTAAAGGCATCAAACGAATCTTGAGTTGGAATATTAAAACTGTACCCAGAAGAAAATAAAGGGCCTGAATAGTTACGAATACCGTTAAAACCAACTGCTACGTTTCCTTCACTACACTGCAAACATCCAAATCCTGCTCCTTCAACATCTGTATATTGAACTTCAAAAATAGATTCTGTTCCGTTTTCTCCTTCTGCTTCAAACATTGAGTTGTAATCTGTTACCAATTTGTATTTTCCAGAAGTAATAACAGCGTCAAGCGAAGCTGCAGCCTGAGCAAATTTATTTTGGTATAAATATGCTTTTCCTAATAATGCCTGAGCTGCACCTTTTGTAATACGCCCTTGCTGTGCTGCGTTTGGAGATAGATTAGCAGATGCGAAAATTAAATCGGCTTCTATAGAAGCGTAAACTTCTTCAACAGACGATCGGGGAATTGTCTTTTCATCGCCAATTTTAAATCTCGCATCGCCTTTCATTGGGATACCTCCAAACCATTTAACTAACTCAAACTGATAGTACGCTCTTAAAAAACGTGCTTCTGCAATAACTTGGGCTTTTCCCGGAAAATCTGTTTTATTTTGAAATTCAAGAATATAATTGGCTCTTTGAACACCAGCAAACATCCAATTCCAGATGTCTCTTAAATTGCTATTTACAGGTGTATGAATCATATCATCGATCTGCTGAAAACCAATTACATCGGTTGGACTTTCTCCTCCACAAAGTGTATTATCTGAAGCAATTTCTCCTAATAAAACATTTACATAAGAAGACTGCAGTAAATCGTAAGCTGCAATTAATGCATTGTCATATTCTTCTTTAGAATTAAAATAATTCTCTGAGTCGATAGAATATTCTGGTTTTGGATCTACAAACTCATCCGAACATGATGTTAGTACGGTCGAGAAAAAAACCAGTGTTATAGTGGATATAAATAAATACTTTTTCATTTTAACTGAAATTAAAAATTAATGTTTAAGCCCATTAAATATGTTCTTGGAATTGGATAGAAACCATAATCGATTCCAGCTCCAATAGGAGACTGTGAAGTATTGTCTCTATTAGTAGGACCAAAAGAAGCACCTGGATCAAAACCTTTATATTTTGTAAAGGTGTAAAGGTTATTTACCGCTGCATAAAGTCTTAATTTAGAAACTCCTGCTCTTTTTGATATTTCTGGATTAAGTGTATAACCAAGTTGTACATTTTGAATTCTTAAATAAGACGCATCTTCTACAAAATAATCAGAGAATACATTATTAGATGTTGCTCCTGTTGTTACTCTTGGCGTAGAATTACTTGTGCCTGGTCCTGTCCATCTGTCTAAAACATAATTAATACGATTAGCATCAGAAAGTGTTCTTTCGTAGTTACGAACCATATCGTTTCCTATTGATGCAAATGTAAATACAGCAAAATCAAGAGCTTTGTAATTTAATTGCAAATTGAAACCCATTGTAGCATCTGGAATTGGATCTCCAATATTGGTTTTATCTTTTGTATCAATTACACCGTCTCCGTTTAAGTCAACATAACGAATGTCTCCGGGCGCAGCATTTGCTCCTAAAGCTAACTGTGATGGATGTGCATCAACTTCGGCTTGGCTTTGAAAAATTCCATCGGTTTTATATCCATAAAAATATCCCATTGGTCTACCTACTTCCATTCTTGAAGGAGCTGGCTGTCCAACACCAAAAGCACCGCCTTCAATAAATCCTGTTCCGTTATTTACTTCAGTAACTTTGTTTTTAAGGAAAGTCACATTGTAACCTATACTGAAAGTAAAATCATCAGAAAATTTATCTTTATAATCGATCGCAAATTCAAAACCAGAGTTTTTAACTGTTCCTGCGTTTAAAGTCGGCGCGCTGGCACCTGGCGCTCCGGTACCGTTAATACCTGAAACTGGAATATTAGGAATCAATAAATCTTTTCTGATATCTGAAAAATAATCTGCTGCGATAAATATTTTGTCATTTAATATTTTTAAATCTAAACCAACATCAAACTTTTGAGCTTGTTCCCATTTTAAATTTGGATTTGGCACTTGACCGTTTGCCGTTCCGTTTACTAAAGTACCATCAAATACGTAGGTTGCTTCTCCATTTAAAAGTCCTAAATAGCCAAGATTAGGAATCTGGTCATTTCCTAAAGTTCCATAACTTGCTCTAAATTTCAAGAAGTTTACAAATTTTGACTCTCCAAAGAAACTCTCATCAGAAACTACCCATCCTGCCGTTACAGAAGGAAAATAACCTACTTTATTGCCAGGACCAAATTTTGTAGAAGAATCACGTCTAATTATAGCAGAAAGCAAATACCTTCCTTTGAAATCGTATTGTAATCTTCCAAAATAAGAAAGTCTTCTTTGATCATACACATAAGCACTGTTTGTAAGTGTGTTTGAAATTCCTTTTGTTAAAGAGATATCTGCATTTTCCCATGCATTATTTGGCACGTCAAAACCAGTTGCATATAATCCGTTACCCCATTCTTTAAAAATTGTTGTTCCTAAAGTTCCGGTAATATTATGTGCTTCTGCAATTTTTGTATTGTATGTTCCAAAAAGGTCAAATGAATAATTGTTATCATTTACAGCTCCTTGAGTAACAGAACTTCTCTGTACATCAAAAACTTTTCCGCCATAACTAATTTGTTTATTAAACGTTTTTGATTCGCTGTTTGACGTATTAAAACCTATAGAACTTGATAAGGTAAATCCTTTAAAGATTTTATAATCTAAACCAAAATTTCCGTTTAATTTTTTGTAGTTATAATCATTGTACGTATTTGCAATTTGTGCTAACGGGTTAATAATTTCTGTTCCTAAACCTGTTGTACTAGGTACTAGACTAAAATCACCATTTGCATCGTACGGACTTAAGGTTGCCGGAACGTTTAAAGCATTAAAAAGTACAGAACCCAGACCATTTTCATTTAAGGTATTTCTCGTAAAATACGTATAAATAACATTAGTCTTTAATTTGATTCTATCACTTAAATCAGCACCAAGAGCAATTCTGGCAGTATTTCTTAAAAAGCCAGATTTATCTCCGCCAACAATACCTTCCTGATCTAAATGAGAACCACTGATAGAATAAGTAATTTTATCTGATCCGCCAGAAATTGTCAAATCGTTATTAATAATTGGAGCATTTTGAAAAACTTCATCCTGCCAATCTGTTCCTTTTCCTAGCCCACTTACATTAGGATAAGGGATTGGTTTTCCGCCGTTTGCATAACTTTCATTTAAAAGCAAAGCATATTCTGTAGCATTCAAAGTTGGCATTTTTCTTGAAGTCTGCTGAAAACCGGCATAACTATTAAAAGAAACTCTAGTTTTAGAATTCTTTTTCCCCATTTTAGTAGTAACCAAAATGATTCCGTTTGCTCCAAGAACCCCATAAATAGCTGCCTGCGAATCTTTTAAAACCGTAATTGTCTCAATGTCGTTAGGATTTAAAAGTCCTAAATCACCAACATATCCATCAATAATAGTGGCAGGTTTGTTCTCACCATTTGTGGCTATACCACGAATACGGATATCAAGCGGTGCTCCTGGCGCTCCTGACTGCGTCGTGACATTCACACCCGAAATTGTTCCTTGTAGAGCTTGTTCGATTCTTGCTGGTTTCAAGACATCTAGTGTTTTACTGTCTACAACAGCTACAGCTCCAGTAACCTCTCTTTTCTTTTGAGTACCGTAACCAATAACAACGACTTCGTCAAGTGACTTAGTATCGTCGTTCATTCTAATCGTCATTTTAGTTCCAGAAACAGCAACTTCTTGCGTTCTGTAACCAATATAACTTACAACAATTGTTGTTCCTTTTGGAACATCAGTTAGTTTAAAAGATCCGTCAAAGTCTGTGGTTGTACTTTTAGACGAATTTTTAACCTTTACGTTTACGCCTGGCAATGATAATCCAGAAGCATCAAGTACCGTTCCTGATACATCTAAGTTTTGCGAAAATGCAAAAGATGTAAACAGTAATAATACTGGCAGTAATAATTTAGATTTCATAATTAGTTAGTTTTTATTGAAAGCTAAATTTATTTGTTCCGTTTATGAAAACGACAAAATTAACCTCAACAAAAAACATACATCACAAAAAAATATACTGCAAAATCAGGATATAATAAAAAATACCGTTGTATAACTATAATTTCTGAATGTTAATTTTCTTAACATTTAGCGCGCAATTTCCCAACAAAAGCTTAATGTTGAGGTAATGTATAGTTATTTAAAGCCGTTTTTTAAAATACTATACAGCCAAAATATATTCAACTAAACCGTTTTCGTGCTGCAAATCCATTTTCTTTCTCAAACGGTATCTTTTTATTTCAACGCTTCTAACCGAAATATTAAACATTGGAGCTATTTCTTTAGATGAAAGATTAAGTCTCAAATAGGCACATAAACGCAGGTCATTAGGCGTTAAGGCGGGATGCATTTGTTTAATCCTTTTCAAGAAATCTTTGTCGGCGTTATCAAATGCTTCCTTAAATACATTCCAAGAATCTTCTTCGGTAATATTTTTATTTATGGTACTAATTACAGATTTGATATTTGAGCTATCGTTTTGAGCAGTTTTTTTCAAATCTTCTTTAATAAAAGCCAATAATTCGTTTTTACTATTCAAACTCATGGTCGAAACTGCCAATTCGCGGTTTTTATTATCAACATCTTGCGAAAGCTGTTCATTGCGAAGTTTCATTAACTGCTGTTCGTTTTCAAGCTCTTTAATTTCTAATAAAAGATTATTCTCTTCTATTAATTTTTCTTTTTGCTTTTGATAATAATTTCGATATGCCTTATTAATAAAATAAGCCATTGTTAGCAGTAAGAGGAAATAAATAAAGTAAGCCAGATTTGTTAAATACCAAGGTTTTAAAACTACAAATGTATACGAAGCAGTATTCTGCAAAATGGTATTCGCATATTTGGCTCTTACTCTAAAGGTATATTTTCCTGGAGGTAGATTTTTAAAATTTACAGTTGCTTTTGTACTCCATTCGCTCCATTCATTCTGAAAACCTTCTAATAAATATTGGTATTCAGAATTAATGTACTTATTATATTCTGGAACTGTATAATTGAGCGTTATATTATTTTCATCAGATTTGAAGCTTCCTTCACTTAAAATACCCACATTTTTAAAAGTTTCATTTTGCTTATTGATGGTAATATCTGTAATAAAAACATTGTAGTTTTTAAAACTTAAGTCGTCAATATTTAATGTATAATACCCGTCTGTAGTTCCTATTAAATAAGTAGATTTAGAAATCTGCGTGATATTCTCATAACCTAACATCGAGTTGGTCAAAGAAGAAGGTATCGGAATTAAATTTTCTTTTAATTGATTACTTAATTTACTTGCCGAGAAATAATGAATGTAGTTTTTGGAGAAAAGCCAGATTTTATTAGAATTATCAACTATTAATTTACCAGATGTATATTCGTCTTTTTCAAAAATGGAACTTAATACGCTGTCTTTTACAAATTGTCTTGTCTTAGCATTCAATTTAAAAATACCGCCTTTATATGCATAGTAAATCGAATTGTTGAATTTTGTTAAACTAGCATATTTACCTTTATCTGGGCTTTTGTAAGCAAAAAAGCCTTGTGTTTTTAATAATGATTTATCAAGTTTTAATCTAAAAATTCCTTTGTATTCATGGCTTACATAAACATCAAAATCGTTTCCTATTTCAAAATATCGAGAAGAATAATCAAAACCCTGAATTTTATTTCTAAAAACCCATTGATTGTTTCTTTTTTCTAAAACCGAAATGCCATAATAATTTCCTTGAAGCAACTGATTTTTGTTTCCTGGAATATGCTCGAACTTCCAGGTTCCAAAAGCTGAAAATATACTTTTGGCGGTTTCATTTACCACAATAAAAGTTCCCGAATCATGTCCACAGAAAAGCGTATTATCATAAACAAATAAAGACCATACCTGCCCTTTTGTTCCATTTATAAACTTAAATTCTGAATTACTTTGATTAGGCTTGCAAAACAATCCCTGATTGGTTCCTATATATAGCATTCCGTTATGAATGGCAGATGCATAAACCGTTCCTAAAACTCCCGTATCATCTGTAAAACTATGCACTGGCGACTGCATATTGATGCAGTTGATTCCGTTATCAAGTCCTGTCCATAAATTTTGGTCTTTATCTTCAAAAAGCGATAAAGCAGTGTTATTACTTAAACCTTTACTCTGCGTAAGATGGTATTTGAGCTTTCCTTTATCAGATAAAATAAAAATTCCGTTTGATACAGTTCCTAAAGCAAAACTTCCGTCCTGCAAGCGCTGGCTGCTGTATACAAAACTCGATTTTAATTCAGCATCAACATCTGTAACAACATGGGTTAAAGAATTTCCTGAAAGTTTGTAAATACCATCTAATTGCGTTTGAAGCAATAAACCATCATCTATCGTAAAAATATTGGCAACCGTAAACTTTTTTAAAATCGGATCATCTGAAATTAATTTTGCTCTACCTCTTTCAATTTCAAAAAGCCCTTCTTTAGAAGTCTGAAAATAAATTGCATTTGTCGAGGCAAACGATTTTACGACACCATTTTTGGGCGCGATTATCTTAAACTTTCCCGTTTTGGTATCGTAAATATAAATTCGGTTTAAAGACTGAAATAAAATCCAATGATCATATTTAAGAATATTCCAAAACTGTTCATCGTCTAAAATCTTATTTTTTATACCGTCGCTTAGCGAAGTATATTTAAGTTTTCCATCTTCTTTTCTGGTCCAAAAACCAAAATTCATATAACTTCCTGTATAGATTTTATTGCCAATTACTTTTACAGAACGAATAATAGTTTCGTTTGGCCCCGGATATAATTGCCAACTAGTTCCGTTATATTCTAATAATCCGTCGTTATTGGCGAAATACAAATAATTATTATGATCCTGCGAAATCATCCAGCTTTGATTTCCAGCTCCATAAACAGAAGGAGAATATTTAATGATTGGCGGAAATTCCTGAGAAAACAACAGGAAATTTATTAAAAAAAGTAAGGTAGTTAGTGTAGTTTTCAAAATTTGGTCAGGATATTAAAATAATACTAAAACAGTTCTAAAGTAGGGTATTTTAATATGAAATAACAAATTTTGCCGAAAAAAAATCCCCATAAAATCAAAAACATATGTCGTAATTCTGTTAAGATTTGGAACAATATCCTTAACAAAACTCTACTCAAAATTGATTACTTTTGTAAAAATTGACTTTTTTATGCAAATTGACCTTTCTAAAATAGATCCAAAATCAAATATTATAATTAAAGGAGCACAAGTACATAATTTAAAAAATGTAGATGTGGTTATTCCGAGAAATAAACTGGTTGTTATTACAGGTCTTTCAGGATCAGGAAAATCGAGTTTAGCTTTTGACACTTTATATGCAGAAGGACAAAGACGTTATGTAGAAAGTCTATCTTCTTATGCACGTCAGTTTTTGGGCCGTTTAGACAAACCAAAAGTAGAATACATTAAAGGTATTGCTCCAGCAATTGCCATAGAGCAAAAAGTTAACACAACCAATGCTCGTTCAACAGTTGGAACTTCTACTGAAATTTACGACTATATCAAACTTCTGTTTGCTAGAATTGGGCGTACCTATTCTCCTATTTCTGGACAAGAAGTCAAAAAAAATACCGTTACAGATGTAATCTCCGATGTTAAAAGTCTTCCTCTTGACAGCAGGTGGCTATTACTTGCTCCTATTCATCTTGAAGAAGGCAGACTTTTAGAAGACAAACTGAAAGTGCTTTTGCAACAAGGTTTTGCTCGTATTTTAGTGGATAACGAAATGGTTCGTTTAGACGAATTTTCTGCTTCAGACTTACATCAACTTGACAATAAAGACATTTTATTGATTATTGATCGTATCGTTGTAAAAGAAGAAGAAGAATTCTTCAATCGTCTTGCTGATGCTGTTCAAACTGCTTTTTTTGAAGGAAAAGGAATTTGCTATCTGCAAGAATTAAATGCTGAAAAGAGATTTTCTTATTCTAATAATTTTGAGCTTGACGGAATGACTTTTCTAGAGCCAAATGTTCACTTGTTTAGTTTTAATAATCCGTATGGAGCTTGCCCAGTCTGTGAAGGTTATGGAAACATAATCGGCATTGATGCTGATTTAGTTGTTCCAAATACTTCATTATCGATTTACGAAAGTGCCATATATCCTTGGCGTGGCGACAGCATGAGCTGGTATAAAGACGAATTGGTAAAACACGCTTACAAATTTGATTTTCCAATTCACAAACCTTATTTCCAATTAACTGACGAACAAAAAGATTTAATTTGGACTGGAAATCAGTATTTTCAAGGACTTAATGATTTCTTTAAAGAACTAGAAGAGAAAAACTATAAGATACAAAATCGAGTAATGCTTTCTCGCTATCGTGGTAAAACAAAATGTCATACTTGTAAAGGAAAACGCTTACGAGAAGAAGCATCTTATGTAAAAATCAACGGAAAAACAGTTTCTGATCTGGTTGATTTACCAATTAAACATTTGGTTACTTTCTTTAAAAACATCGAATTAAATCAATACGAACAGCAGATTGCTAAACGTTTAATGGTCGAAATCAATAATCGTTTGTCATTTTTAACAGAAGTTGGTTTAGATTATCTTACTTTAAATAGAAATTCTGCCACTCTTTCTGGAGGAGAATCACAACGTATCAATCTAGCAACTTCTCTTGGAAGCAGCTTGGTTGGATCAATGTATATTCTTGATGAGCCAAGTATTGGTCTTCACCCAAAAGATTCTGAAAGATTAATTAAAGTTTTGCTTTCTCTACGCGATCTAGGTAACACTGTAATTGTGGTTGAACACGATGAAGATATCATGAAAGCTGCCGATATGATTATTGACATTGGTCCAGAAGCCGGAACTTTTGGAGGAAAATTGGTTGCACAAGGAACTTATGACGAAATCCTAAAATCGGATTCTTTAACTGCAAAATATTTAAATGGAGATTTAGAGATTTCTGTACCTAAGAAGAGAAGAAAATTCAAGAATCATATCGACATAATTGGTGCGCGCGAAAATAACTTAAAAAATATTAATGTTACTTTTCCTTTAGACGTTTTAACCGTAGTTACAGGTGTTTCTGGAAGTGGAAAAAGTACTTTAATTAAGAAAATCTTATTTCCTGCGGTACAAAAAAAGCTGGAAAGTGCCGCCGAAAAAGCTGGACAATTCACTGAAATTTCAGGTTCTTTTTCGCAGATTAAACATATTGAATATGTAGACCAAAATCCGATTGGAAGAAGTTCAAGATCAAATCCTGTTACCTATATCAAAGCTTATGATGATATTCGTGATTTATATGCGAAAGAAAAATTATCAAAAATAAGAGGTTATCAAGCTAAACATTTCTCTTTTAATGTCGATGGAGGCCGATGCGAAACTTGTAAAGGAGAAGGCTCTATAAATGTTGAAATGGTTTTTATGGCCGATGTTTCGCTTCCTTGTGAAACTTGTGGTGGAAAACGATTTAAAAAAGAGATCTTAGAAGTTGCTTTTGACAACCAGAACATCAATGACATTCTAACCATGACAATTGATGATGCGATTGCTTTTTTCGAAAAAAATAAGCAGTCAAAAATCACTCAAAAATTACAGCCTCTTCAAGATGTCGGTTTGGGCTATGTTCAATTAGGACAATCTTCTTCTACGCTTTCTGGTGGAGAGGCACAGCGTATTAAACTAGCTTCCTTTTTGGTTAAAGGAGCAACAAAAGACAAAGCTTTGTTTGTTTTTGACGAACCTACAACTGGTCTTCATTTTCATGATATCAAAAAGCTTTTAGCTTCGTTTGATGCTTTAATAGAAAAAGGACATTCGATAATTGTAATCGAACACAATCTTGATTTAATAAAATGTGCTGACTGGATACTTGATTTAGGTCCTGAAGGCGGAGAAAACGGAGGGCATTTACTTGCTTCTGGAACTCCAGAAGATATTGTAAAAGTAAAAGAATCTGTTACCGGAATTTACTTAAAAGACAAGCTATAAAAGTTGCCCTATTTGAAATAATAAAGCCATAAATACAATTGATTAGTTTGTATTTATGGCTTTATATTTTATTTCTCTTTTTTTAATGTTACTAGGCTACCAAACATCTTTCCTCAAAAGGAAATCCATCTTCGTCTATAGCTACTAAAATCTTTTTCTGTTTTGAAGCCTCAAGGGTGAGATAAAGCCACGCAAATGACCATAAACCTAGAGTTAAACAAAAAATCAGAAAATTTAAACTGTGATTAACTACTTTTCCTCCTTTAGATAAGACCGCGAAAAGCAACTCATCATTTCTCTCTTCTAAAGTAAATCCATTATGAACCTTGTTTGAAATCATATTAGAAAATACTTGCATGCTTTGTTCCTGGCTGAGATGATTGTTTTTCATAATAACTTTAATCTACAATTAATCCAATAACTTTTTATTCGTCCACAATTTCTTGCAAAATTATTTAACCTGAAAAAATAAAACAATACCTGTAATTAGGTATTTTGTTAGAAATATTTTTGCAATTTCTTCAAAGTAATGCTAAACTTTCATGTTAAAGTTAATTTTAATTCGATTAATTACAAAATATTCAAGTGTTAAATTTTCAAATTTAATCACACGTTATCAATAATTTAACCTTTATTTTTAATATTAAAAACAGGAGATTCATAATCTTCTTTTAAATAATTTGGCGGAATTGTTGTGGTGTTTCCATCACGCAAAGCACCGTAATGTGGCGACATGATCTCAATTCCTGCCGCATTAAAAGAATCCTGAATATTCTGATGAAGCGACGAATAAATTCGCGGTTGCTTTGTGGGCTCTTTGGTATAAACGTTAATCTGATAGGAAACATAAAAATCGTCTAAACTGGTTTGAAGCACAAATGGTTTAGGCTCTTTTTCTATCATATCAGTATTTAAAGCAGCTTGTATCAAAGCGGCATGTATGTCTTTCCAAGGCACATCATATCCAATTGTAACTGTGGTATGAATTAATAATCCATTTGTGGACTGATTCGTATTTGCCGAATAATTAGTAGAAGTGCTTGATAAAACAGTAGCATTTGGAATCGTAATATCTTCAAATTTTGGCGTTCTGATTCTGGTAACTAAAGCTGTTTTTTCAATTACTTCTCCACTTACATCTCCAATTTTTATATAATCCCCAATTTTAAACGGACGCATATAGGTAATAACCAAACCCGCGACCATATTAGCAATAGCATTGGAGGAACCTAATGAAAATAAAACTCCAACAAAAACCGAAACTCCTTTAAAAATAGGCGAATCTGACCCAGGCAAATACGGAAAAATGATTACCAGCATGAAAGCATACATCAGCAATCTAATCACATTAAATGTCGGCAAGGCCCAGTCGCTGTAAAAGCCATCAATTTTAATGTTTTCTGATTTTATTTCATCAAAGAAAAATTTAATAACCTTAAGCGAATATTTAAAAATAATGATAATTACAATTATAGTAAACAAACTTGGAAGAAAGCTTACGAATCCCATAACCGCAGATTTTGCTGGTGTCAAGATCCATTTGAGCAATGTAGTAGTATAGTCTTTTGTAGCAGGGAAAATACTAAATAAAACAGGAAGCGAAAGATATACAATTAAAATAAGCGTAATTATTTTTATGATTCCAAAAAAACGGAGCGCTAAAAACTGTTGCTTCTCTGGAGATAATATTTTTATGGAATTATAACTTACTCCTTTAAAATATTTTGCTCTATTCTTTACAATATATTTTCTTATGTAATTGAAAATTCTCGCTGTTAAAAATAAAACCAACCCAATTATAAGGGTTAATAATGCTGTATAACCAATTCGTTTAGGAAGTTGCGAATAATTTTCATTCTGATAAATTATAGCACTTTTAATTTTAGCCAGATTGCGATTAGCAATAGCCTTTATCGTAGTATTTTCTGCTTTTGCATCGGCTTCCAAAACAGACATTATTACCAAATCGCTTTGGTACACAATATCCATAGAAACATCTGAAGGAATAATTTTTATAGAATCTTTCTCGAAAAACGATTCATTGTACAGCCTTTTAATCTTATTCGTTATGTATTGCGCCCTTTCTTTTGCAGAAAAGGAACCAACATTATGATAAACAAAAAAAAGTGTGTCGTTAAAAGGTTTAACTGGATAACCTTTTAATTTTACTGTTACAGGTTCTTTTTCAACGCTTTTCAGATTATTCTTCTGAGCAATTACCGAAAAAGAAAACAAGACAAAAAAGAAAGCTAATAACCTAAGTACTTTTATTTTCATATTCAATTAGAAATAAGTCAGTTATCCTTTCTAACAAATATAAAACAAAAAAGCTCTGATTTTTAAATTACTTTCTTTTTTACAGAAAAATCAGATCAAATTTTAAAACCTAATTTCTTGAAAATAGAATCAATAACATTATTGATATCAGATGAAATTTTGAATTTATAATTCAAATACACATACGCTATCGTCACTAAAATAGATTTTAAAGCAATACTAATCAATTGGAAAAATGGAAATTCCCAGAAAACAAAAACCAAAAACAATACAAAAGTTAAAAGTATGGAATGAATAGTTTGTTTTGTAAAAGGATACAAATCCAGCTTTTTAACCACAAAAAGCAATTTAGCCAAACTATATAAGGTAATTGAAAGAAGTGTTGCAAAAGCAGAACCAAAAATTCCTAAAATAGGGATAAAAATAACATTTAAAATTACCGTTAGAACAACCAACATTAATCCTAAATAAAGTACCATTCGGTAATATTTTGTATTGAAAATAATAGCATTATTATTTCCTAAAATCAAATCGAAATACTTAGAAAGACCAATCATAAAAACTACTGGGATTCCGCCACTATATTCTGCAGGAACTAATTCATACAGCTGATGAATATTTACAAAAATGCAAAGCATTACAAATCCGCCCACTATCTGCAAGTTAATAGACGTCTTTTTGTAAAGCCTATTTAACTCATCATGTTTGTTTTCATGCATTAATTTAGCCGTAATTGGATATACAATTTGGTGCATTGCGCGGCTCGGAACTGAAATTACTAAAGCGATATAAGTAGCAACCGAATAATATGCAATATTTTCAATTTTCATGTACTGATTCAAAATCAGTTTATCTCCATCTAAAAGCAAATTGGCAACACTTCCTGAAAGAATAATATAAAAAGTATATTCCATTACCGCTTTTACATTCTCTGGAATACTAATTTGGAAATTCGGTTTTTTGATATAAAAGGCATAAAACATCGTAATCAAAAATGCAAAAAAATAGATTCCCGCTGTTATATAAACGAATTCAACCAGCGAAATCCAATTGAAATATAATCCGACTAAGGCAATTGTAGAAAGCAATCGCAAGCCAACTTCTTTAATAAAGTTTCCAAAAACAGAATGCATATGCACTCTCGCCCACGCGTAAAAAATCTCAAAATAAGCCATGCAGATTCCGATAAACGGAATTAGAAGCATAAATTCGCGAACTACAGGATTTTCTTTAGAAACAAAATCGGTTATATCATCATAAAAGAAGATTCCGATAAGTCCTAACGGAATACACATTAAAACAGGAAATAACGCTGTAAAAGACAAAAACTGTTCTCTTTCTTCTTCTGTTTTATATTGCGAATAAAACTTTACAAGCGTATTCTGCATTCCAATTGCAAACAAAGGCATGATTACATTTGCCGCAGATGTAATATAATTGGTTAAAGCGTAATATGTTGCCCCAAGAAAAACGGGATAAAGATATAATGTATTAATGGCTCCGATACCAAAACCAATGTATGTAATTATAGTGTTTTTAAAAGACTGATTTAAGACAATACCCATTTCTTGAGTTTAGATTGTATTTGATGTTTAATGATTATCCTTTAATCAGCTGTGCCAATTGTTTGGTTAAGTTTTTTCTTGAATATTGCTGTAAACCAATTCCATGCGATTGCAGCTTCCCTTCCAAAAACTGATTAAAAAAGTCCAAAATTACACTTTTTAACTTCGCTTTCTCAGAATAATCAAAAAATACTCCAGTATTGGTCTGTGTTACGATATCGGCAAAGTCAGAACCTTGAGGCCCAATTGCAACAATTGGACGGTTTGAAACCATGTATTCGAACAATTTTCCTGGAATAATACTTTTCGTATCTTCAGAATTAATTTCTATTAAAAGTAAAACTTGAGATTTTCTTTGATGTGCAACAGCTTCTTTGTGAGAAACGTAACCCACTAAATTTAAATATTCTTTCAGCTGATTTTCTTCTATCGCATCTAAAACTTCCTGACTTACCGCTCCAATTAATTTAATTTCTAAATGAGATTTAAATTCTGGAACTTCTTTCAGCAATTCAACCAAAACCTCCCATAAAAATGGCGGATTTCTATCAGACAAGAAAGATCCAATATGAGCTAAAGTAAATTTCGTGTCTAAAGTTTGTTTTTCGACTGTTTCTACGTCGTAACCATTTGTAATTACTGTAATTGGCTTATTGGTAATAGCCTCAAATTCAGTTTTAGTAGTTTTACTTGTTACGATGATTTCATCTGCAGCATTAAGCACTTTATGCTCTAAACTTTTATGTTTTTTTTCAGCATAAGAAGACAAACGAAGCGCTTTATGATAGCCTATTGTTGTCCAAGGATCGCGAAAATCGGCAAACCATTTTACGTTTAATTTCTGCTGTAATTCTAGACCAATTAAGTG
>NZ_DHEI01000105.1:6780-29391 GCF_002399805.1 Flavobacterium sp. UBA4854 | reverse complement strand
AATGTATTTTTCTAAATAAGAAACAGATGGTTTAACCCAAAAAACACGTGCATCTGGAATAAAAAGATTTCCTCGCACCCAAAGAAATGTTTTATCCAAAAAAGTCTGTTTTTTCTTTTGCGGAAAAATACCTGAACTAATTTTCTTGGTTTTATTTTTCGAAAAAATGGAAGCCAATTGATAAGGCTCCCAAATTTTATTTTTTAAAACAATTACTTCATCTGATATTTCGCTTACCAACCCCTCATCAACAATTGGATAAGTTGGGTTTTCTGGAACATAAACTATTGGCTGCACATCAAATTCTGGCAAATATTTTACAAATTTCAGCCAACGCTGTACACCAGGCCCTCCCGCAGGTGGGAAATAATAGGTAATTATTAAAAGTTTTTTTTGTTCCAATGGAAATCAGTTTTCTATTTTAAAGTGCAAATTTAGAGTTTAGAAGTTCTAGGCCTCTTTTTTCTTGCTAGAATTTTTACTTTCAAAATAAATTCCACCAGCCAAAAGTAACAACATTCCGATAGAACTTATTAAAGTAATTGTTCCTCCAGTTTTAATAATTTGAGGCTCAAATTTGAATTCTATAGTGTGTTTTCCAGCAGGAATTTCCATAGCTCTTAGAACATAATCAACTGGGAAATGATCTGTTAATTTACCATCGATATAAGCGTTCCAACCATTTTTATAGTACATTTCAGAGAACACAGCTAAACCGTCTCCATTATTTTCCGATTTGTATTTGATATAATTTGGCTTATAAGTAACAACTTTAATAGTTCCTGTTGTATCAAAAGCTTTCTTTAATCTTGCATTTTGAAATTTGCTTTCATGCTCATGAACATTGAAAACTGCAACTTTCTTAGTATCTAAAGTATTCAAAGCTTTCATTACATCATCTGGTTTATTTACCAGTTTTACTGCACCTACGAACCAAGCATTTCCGTTAGCATCTGGATTAACAGCAGGAATTTGATTTCCGTCTTTATCCACTTGAATTACATACTTAACATTAAGCATATTAAGCACTTCAAGATTATTTTTAGCAATTTGATAATCGTACAATTGCTGCATTCTTCTCGGTCTTACAGCACTATAACCTCCAATAGTTTTATGGAAGTATGAAGATCTACCTTGCAATTGTCCTTGAAGATCAAATACGCGGTAAACAGAAGTGTCTTTTAATATTTGAGCATCTGCAGGTGTTTCTTGAAAAGGCGCTGCAATTTGAACTGGACTAACAAAATCTTTAGCAGAAACGTATTTTTTATCTACAAAGAACAAATCAAAAATCATTATAATTCCAATAACGATTAAAGTTGTAGTTTGAGAAAATCTGTTTTTAATAAACATCCATAACACTACAAATGTAACTACGATTAAGAACCCAGATCGTAATAAATCTGCATAATACATTGTCATTCTATCTTCTCTCAAAGCATCGACAAAACCTGGTCCGTAGCTTTCCAAATAAGCATTATCGTTCATTCCTGTAAAATGGAAGAAACTTTTAGCAATTAATAAAATAACAAGAATTCCTAAACCAAAAACTCCTGTTTGCAATAATGCTTTTTGCTGTAATTTTGGTTCGTCTTTAGCTTTAAAGAATGATTGTAATCCCATGACAGCTAAAACAGGGAAACATAATTCTAAAATAACTTGAATCGAAGATACTGCCCTAAATTTATCGTATAAAGGAACATATGCAATAAAGAAGTTTGTTAGCAAAGAGAAGTTTTTACCCCAAGAAAGCACTAAAGTGAAAAGCGCTCCAGCAAGGAAAACATATTTGATTTTTCTTTCGTCTATAAATAGCGCTAAAACGGCCAAAAAGAAAACTACTGCTCCAATATAAGCTGGCGCAGAAACAATTGGCTGATCTCCCCAATACGTTGGCATTCCTGAAACAAAATCCTGAGCTTGAGAGGCAGGAACTCCTTGCTCAACCATAAACGCATACATACGGCTGTCTGTACCAACGTTTTCATGGCTTGAACCTCCAAAAATTCTTGGAGCAATTAAATTTAAACTTTCTGCAATACCATAACTATATTCTGTAATATAATCTGTGGTCATAGAAGCAGTGGTTTCATTTTTAGATCCATCTGGATTAAAAGTCAACTCACTTTTATCTCTAATACTATATTTAGCATATTCATTTGTTGCCATTAAATTACCTGCATTTGCTCCTAAAGCAAAAATTCCAGCAACTAGCAAAACGCCACAAGAAATTAAAAGTCCTTTAAAATCTTTTTCTTTGATAAAATTATAAGCATAATAACCTGAAAGTATCAATAAGAAAATCAATAAATAATAGGTCATTTGGAAGTGATTGGCACTAATTTCTAATGCCACTGCAAACATGGTGAGCAGACCGCCCTTAATATACTTCTTCTGAAAGACGAGTATAAACCCAGCAATTACCAAAGGCATATAGGCAATAGCATGTGCTTTGGCATTATGCCCAACACCTAAAATAATAATCATATAAGTTGAAAAACCAAATGCAATTGAACCTATAAAAGCTTTCAAAGGATCTGTTTTTAAAACCAATAATAAGCCATAAAAACCAAGGAAATATAAAAATAAGTAATCTGCAGGACGCGGAAGAAAACGTAAAACGTCATCGACTTTACCAATAAAATCGTTCGGATAATTTGCTCCTAACTGATATGTTGGCATACCTCCAAAAGCAGAGTTTGTCCAATAAGGTTCAGCATTTTCCATTGCTCTAAAGTCATTTTGCTCTTTTGCCATTCCGGTGTATTGAGCAATATCAGACTGGAAGATTTGTTTTCCTTGTAGAACTGGATAAAAATAAATTAACGAAACAAAAATAAAGCCCAAGATAACAAGGGCATGCGGATAGAACTTATTTACTATTTTCAATTTTGGCTAGTTTGGGTTAAAATGAATCCTAAATTTTCAGGACACAAATCTAATCTATTTCTTCGTAATCGACATACTCTCCCACTTTTTTGGTTTCGCGCGGATTTTTAGCATTAGCAGTATTAATGATTATTTCATCATTAATATTTGTATTGCGATTGTTCTGATATGTATTGCCTTGATTATACTGCTGTTGTTGTCTTTGAAAATTTTCACTAGCATTTTCTACCGCCTTTTTAACCAATACTGGCAAAAAGATTCTAGCTAAAAATTTAAAAATGTAATAAAAAGCTATAACCCACATGATGGTTTTAAACAAACCTGAAAATGATGCTTCTTGCATAACTATATATTTTTTTCCAAAATTAATAAATCCATTTCTTAAAAATAAAATATGAATCTTAAATAAATAATAAAATATGTACATTTGAAATGCGTTATTATTTTTTAACCCAAAAAAATTTATATGTTCAAAATTAAAAACTTACTTGCCCCGGTACTTTTTTTTATTCCACAACTGTTTTTTGCGCAATATACTGACGTTATTAATTCCAATCGCCCAGGAGAAACCATGTCAGCATATGCTGTTGGAAAATCTGTAATTCAGGCCGAACTTGGCGTTTATGGCATTAAAGAAAAACACGATTTATTAGGATATGATGCAAGCGGATTTGGCACAGATCTTACCATTCGTTATGGAGCTTTTCTCGAACAATTAGAATTTATTGCCGACTTACAATACCAAACAGAAAGTTTTGACACTCCGTACATTAGCTACAAAAAAAACAACTTTAGACAAACGGTTTTAGGAGCTAAATACCTTATTTATGATCCTTATAAAAATTATAAAAGAGAAGTAAACATTTACAGCTATAAAGCCAATCGTAATTTTCAATGGCGAGAGTTAATTCCAGCTGTTTCTGTTTTCGCAGGTGCTAATTTTGTTGGAGCAAATAATCCTTATTACTTTTCTCCTGATGGTGCTATTTCTCCAAAGGTTTCGTTGATTACACAAAACTTATTGGGAGGCGGCGCTTGGGTTTTTGTAACCAATATTATTGCAGATTATATTGGAACAGACTATCCAAGTTACGGATATGTATTAACTTTGACGCACGGATTTAACGACAGATGGTCTGGTTTTGTTGAAAATCAAGGATATAAAAGCGATTTCTATAGCGATTCAATTCTTCGCGGAGGAGCTGCTTTCCTTCTTTCTTCCAACATGCAAGTTGATGCGTCGATAAGTACTAATTTTAAAAATACGCCATCTATTTTATATGGAGGCGTAGGTGTATCATGGCGCTATGACGGATGGTACAAAGAAAAACAAATTGAAAATAAAGCTGCAGACAGAGCTAAAAAGAATCCTGATAACGACAAAAAAGTTGATTATCAGGAAAAAGAAAGAAAACGTAAAGCAAAATACGAATAAAGCGTAAAATAACCCAGAGTCTTTTTATTAAGAACTCTCAATACCACCTTAATGATTACAATTAAAGAAGCCAAAAGCAAGAAAGAATTAACCGAATACATCAAATTTCCTTTTTCATTATACAAGGATAATCCGTATTGGGTGCCACCCATTATTTCAGACGAATTGGAATCTTTTGATAAAACCAAAAATCCCGCATTTGATAATGCTGAAGCTTATTTTTATTTAGCTTATAAGGACAATAAAATTGTTGGACGTATTACTGCTATCATCAATTGGGCTGAAGTTAACAATCAGCACAAGAGAAAAGTACGTTTTGGATGGTTTGATGTAATTGATGATATTGAGGTTACAAAAGCATTGCTTGAAAAAGTTTTTGAATTAGGAAGAAAACATAATTTAGAGCATGCTGAAGGACCAATGGGCTTCTCTAATTTAGATAAAGTAGGAGTTCTAACAGAAGGGTACGATCAAATTGGAACTATGATTACATGGTACAACCATGCTTATTATGTAACACATTTAGAACAATTAGGATTTCAGATTGAAAAACAATTTATCGAAAGTATATTTCCTTTCTCAAATGTAAAACCCGAGTTTTTTCAAAAAGCTCAAGAACTAATCAAAAAACGCTACGGATTAAAATCTCTTACGTTTACCAAAACAAAAGACATTATGCCTTATGTAGACGAAATGTTTGATTTGTTTAATGAATCTTACGAAAAACTAGCTTCATTCGTAGCAATTTCAGATGTTCAAAAAGAATATTTTAAAAAGAAATACATTAGCTTTATCAATCCAGAATACATTAAATTCGTTTTAGACAAAGACGATAAGCTAGTAGCTTTTAGTATTGTAATGCCAAGTTTTGTTGAAGCTTTACAGAAAATAAAAGGTAAATTATTTCCGTTTGGCTTTCTTCAATTATTAAAAGCTAGAAAGCATAGTAAAGATGTTGTTTTTTACCTTATCGGAGTTCATCCTGAATACCAAAATAAAGGTGTAACGGCTATTATTTTTGACGAATATTACAAAACATTTTCTGCCAAAGGAATTCAAACTTGTATTAGAACTCCAGAATTATTAGAAAACAATGCCATTCATTTACTTTGGAAAAACTTTAATCCAATTATTCACTGCCAGAGAAAAACTTATTTGAAGAATCTTTAATTTTAGTTTTCAGTCACAGCCGAAGTTATCACAATAAAAAAATCCATTCGCCCCCAAACGAATGGATTTTTCACTTTATAAAACACATCATTACTCTACTTTGCAATCCACTTTAACCAAAGTATTTTTGGCATCAAATTTTAGTTTTGATTTATCTTTAAAAGAAACTTTATTATTTGCTTCTACAACATCTCCATATCCTTCAATAAAAGTTCCATCTTTTTGTAGAAAAACAACTTCTCTTACAGAAGAAACTCCTTCTGAATTAAAAGTATAATCGGCAACTAAAGTATCACCTTTCATATTTCCTATTAAAGTTCCTTCGTTTTTATCTTTTCCAACCAAATTATAACTTAGTTTTCCGTTTACTTCCTGATGGGAATTAACATTAAAACTCATTTCTATTACGCTTCCATTAGATTTCCAAGCGTAGCATTGATCTCCAGCTGGTTCTAAAATTTCAGCTTCTTTTGGCGGACTTGGTGTAATTTGTACCGGTTCTGTTTTTGTTGTTTCTTTTTTACAAGAAGCAAAAATTGACAAGACAAGTACTGCTGTTAGTGTTAGTACTTTTTTCATAATTCCTCATTTTTATTTTGTGATTATGATATAAAGTTACCTCAAATAAAAAAAAATCCATTCGTAGAACAAATGGATTTTTTTACATAATTCCCATTTAAGAGAATCTATTTTTAGTGAAATTTACGAAACATCAACAGTTGTACGTTCAGCAATTTCTTTATAAGTTCCGTTAGTCAATTTCTCACGAATTGCCTCGAAAGCTGTTAAAGTCTCTTCGATATCTTCTAATGTGTGAGAAGCTGTAGGGATCATTCTTAATAAGATAATTCCTTTTGGAATAACTGGATAAACCACGATAGAAAGGAAAATACCATAATTTTCTCTTAAATCGTTTACCATCACCATTGCCTCAGGAATACTTCCTTCTAAGTAAACTGGTGTAATACAAGTATTTGTATCTCCAATATTAAATCCTTTTTCTTTAAGACCGTTTTGCAATGCATTTACGTTTTCCCAAAGTTTGTCTTTAATTGCAGAAGATTTACGTAATAACTCTAAACGTTTCAAAGAACCAATTGTTTGAATCATTGGTAAAGCTTTAGCAAACATTTGAGAACGTAAATTATATTTCAAATAATCGATAACTGTTTTATCAGCCGCTACGAAAGCTCCAATATTAGCCATAGATTTTGCAAAAGTAGAGAAATAAACATCGATTTCATCTTGAACCCCTTGCTCCTCACCTGCTCCAGCACCAGTTTTACCTAATGTACCAAATCCGTGAGCATCATCTACTAAAAGTCTGAAATTGTATTTTTCCTTTAAAGCAACGATTTCTTTTAATTTTCCTTGCTGTCCGCGCATTCCGAAAACACCTTCAGTAATAAATAAAATACCTCCGCCTGTTTCTTCTGCCATTTTAGTAGCACGCTGCAAGTTTTTCTCCATACTTTCCAAATCATTGTGTTTGTATGTAAAACGTTTACCCATGTGTAAACGAACACCATCAATGATACAAGCATGCGAATCTACATCATAAACAATAATATCATTTTTAGTAACCAAAGCATCAATAATAGACACCATTCCTTGGTAACCAAAATTCAATAAATAAGCAGATTCTTTCATTACAAAATCAGCCAATTCATTTTCTAATTGTTCATGATACGTAGTGTGTCCAGACATCATACGAGCTCCCATCGGATAAGCTGCACCAAACTGAATTGCTGCATCCGTATCTGCCTGACGAACTTCTGGATGATTAGCTAAACCTAAATAATCATTTAAACTCCAGTTTAAAATATTTTTTCCGTGAAATTGCATTCTAGGACCCAACTCTCCTTCTAACTTTGGGAAAACATAATAACCTTCTGCTTGAGAAGCCCATTTTCCTAAAGGTCCTTTATTGTCCTGAATTCTTTCGAATAAATCTTTTACCATAATATATGTAGTAATTTTTTTTACTTTATCAGCGAGCAAAAATAATCAATATTAATTTAAAATGAAGAGCCTCAATTATTTTTATTGAAAAATATTATGCTATCATAAAATAGTAAGATTTTACTCATATTAAATTAATACCCAAAAAGCCTTTAGCTCTGTAATGAGGTAAAAACATGATTAATATCATAATAAAAGACAATTAAGTCTTTTATTTTTGTTTAGAAATTTAACACAAAATTAAATCTAAATATATCATGAAAAGAACTAACAAAACCTGGATTAAAACAAGCGTTCTTATGTGCTCGTTATTTATGCTACTAATTTTAGGGAGCTGTAAAAAAGAAGAAACCAAAAATTATGCAGATATTATAACTGAAGGTGAAATGGATGCAGAACTTACATCGCCTCCTCACGTTCCGAAACCAGTCGGAAACAGAACGGCGATGAAACTAAAACTAAACATGGAAATTAAGGAACAAGAAGGTACAATGACTGATGGTGTAAAATATACCTATTGGACATTTGGAGGTTCTGTTCCAGGGAGCTTTATTAGAACGCGTGTTGGTGATGAAGTTGAATTTCACTTAAAAAATCATCCTGATAATAAACTGCCTCACAATATTGATTTGCATGCCGTAACTGGTCCAGGTGGTGGAGCAACTTCTTCTCTTGTAGCACCGGGACACGAAAAAGTTTTTAGCTTTAAAGTGATAAATCCTGGATTGTATGTGTATCACTGTGCGACAGCTCCTGTGGGAATGCACATTGCAAATGGTATGTATGGATTGATTTTAGTTGAACCAGAAGGCGGACTTCCACCTGTTGATAAAGAATATTATGTAATGCAGGGTGATTTTTACACTCAAGGTGAATATGGCGCAAAAGGTCTTCAGCCGTTTGATATGAACAAAGCCGTAAAAGAAACTCCAGATTATGTTGTTTTTAACGGAAAAGTAGGTTCTTTAACCAATGGAAATGAATTAACAGCAAAAGTTGGAGAAACTGTTCGTCTGTTTGTTGGAAATGGAGGACCAAACTTAGTTTCTTCTTTCCACGTTATTGGAGAAATTTTTGACAGTGTTCACATAGAAGGCGGAAGTGTTGTAAATAAAAATGTCCAAACAACTTTAATTCCTGCAGGTGGCGCTGCTATTGTAGACTTTAAAGTTGAAACTCCTGGAACTTTCATCTTAGTTGACCACTCTATTTTTAGAGCATTTAATAAAGGTGCGTTAGGAATGTTGAAAGTGGAAGGAAAAGAAAACAAAAACATTTATTCTGGAACAATCCAAGAAGGTATTTATTTACCAGAAGGAGGAACAATACAGAAAATGCCTGGAACAGCAGCAGCAAAAGTTACTGTTCCAAAACGTACAGTCGAAGAGAAAGTTAAAATTGGAAAAGAAATTTTTGGAACAACTTGTTTTGCTTGCCACCAATCTGAAGGACAAGGAATTCCGAGCACTTTCCCTCCTTTAGCAAAATCAGATTATTTAAATGCCGATTCTAAACGCGCTATTAAAACAATCCTACACGGTTTAACTGGAGAAGTAACCGTTAACGGAAAAAAATACAACAACGTAATGCCTGCTCAGAATTTATCTGATGATGAAATCGCAAATGTTCTAACCTACATTTACAGCAGTTGGGGAAATAATAAAACAGAAGTTACACCAGAAATGGTAAAAGCTTTAAGATAACAGCAAAACTTCTAGCATGAAAAAACACCTTTTCATACTTACAATTCTCTTTTTCTCTGCAGTTAGTGTCATGAAAGCTCAGGAAAAAGGAATGGTTTTCATAAAAGAGGGATCTTTTGTCCCTCTTTATGGAGCCGTTTCTAAAAATCCTGTAACGGTAAATTCTTTTTACATAGACATTTATCCTATAACAAATAGTGAGTTTTTAGAATTTGTCAAAAAAAATCCTTCTTATCAAAAATCAAAAATTAAAGGAATTTTTGCCGATAAAAGCTATTTGTCGTATTGGCCAACTGATTTTGATTTTGGAAATGCCAAACCCAAATCGCCAGTAACAAGCGTTTCTTGGTTTGCTGCAAAAAAATACTGCGAGTGCCAAGGAAAACGTTTAGCTACAATGGATGAATGGGAATATGTGGCAATGGCTGACACTAAAAAAATAGATGCCAGAACCAAAAAAGAATTCAACGAATACATTTTGTCTTGGTACGAGAAATCGAAAACGTACGAAAATGAGATTGGAAAAACATTCAAAAATTACTGGGGAGTTTACGACATGCACGGTTTAGTTTGGGAATGGACATCTGATTTCAACAGTATTTTTTTATCAGGAGAATCTAGAAAAGACAAAAGCACTGACAAAAATCTTTTCTGCGGAAGCGGATCAGTTAATGCTTCCGATTTAATGGATTATGCGGCTTTTATGCGCTATGCATTTAGAGGAAGCTTGAAAGCGCAATATTCAACACGAAATCTTGGCTTTAGATGTGCTAGCACAACAAAACCAAAAATCTAATTTAAAATTAGTTTACAATGAAAAAAATAGCAATTGCTTTTCTTCTCCTATTCTCTTTTTACAGCTGTAAAGAATCTGATAAAAAAGAGGTTAAGGCAGAAACAAAAAAAGAAATCAGTGATTTATCGATTTATAATCTGCCATCAAAATGGACAACGCAAAATGGAAAAGATATTGAATTAAAATCGCTTAGAGGAAATGTTCTCGTAATGGTAATGATTTACACAAGCTGTAAAGCGGCATGCCCTAGATTAGTTGCCGATATGCGAGATATTGAATCAAAACTGGAAAAACAAACAAAAGAGCATGTCAAATTGATTTTGGTAAGTATTGATCCAAATACAGATACTCCTGAAAAATTAAAATCGTTTGCAATTGAAAATAAAATGAATCAAGATCCTTGGATTTTTCTTCGTTCATCTGAAGAAAATACAAGAGAGTTTGCGGCAGTTTTGGCTGTCAATTACAAAAAAATCTCTCCAATAGATTTTTCGCACTCTAATATTATTAGCGTTTTTAATCCAGAAGGAGAATTGGTTTTTCAGCAGGAAGGTTTAGGTGTAAATAATGAAAAAACAATTGAAACCATAAATCAAGAAGCAGCAAAAATATAGATATTTAAATAGGTTAATTAGTAAGAAACAAGAGTAGGTTTATGATAAAATCGGCTCTTGTTTTTTATTTATATAAGAAGCCAAGTTAAGCTTCGGAGAAGCGAACTATTTATAGAAAAATCTAAATCATCTACATAGAAAGCTCCAGCGGAGCGAAATATTTATCAGGTTAACAAATTATAATCCTAATATGATTGTATAAATATATCGCTCCGCTGGAGCTCTTTATCTTCGTCAAACATTTTCTATAAATATTTCACTTCTCCGAAGCTTTACAATATCTCATCCCTCTGCTATAAATATGCCGTTCGCAGGGACTTACTTACTATGACAATATGATTTTCGTTTAATTATTGAACTCATCATTAAAACCAATCCCAAAACCAAAAAAATACTCAATATCAAAATACTTTGAAAATATCCTAGAAGAGTTCCTTTTCCAAAAAAGAAAAACCAGCCTTGCAGAAACAATAAAACTTCTGTCAAAATATATCCTGAAATAAAACACTTCACTCCTATTTTCAATATTCGAGAGTGAGCAGAAAGCATTTTATTCTGCAATAAAATTCCAAACAAAAATCCTGTTATGATTCCCAAAGTGGTTAAATGGATAAAACCAATTACAAAATTTCTGATTTGATGCGAAACTTCAGCTAAATTTGGAAAAAGAGTCAGTAATTGAATTCCGACTTTCAAAAACAAAGAACACAAAGCCAAACCGTAAACTATTTTAGTCGTTTCATTTAATGTGTTTTTGAAATCACTGATTTGTGGTTTTAGCATTTTATAGAAATAAATAAAAGCCATTAACTGAATTAAAACTCCCAAAACATTGATGTAACTCAAAACATCATTTTCTATAAACCATCGCACAGGAAAACAAACGGTTAAAAGTGTAGAAACAATAATCAAAAAGTAAAACTTTTTAAACTTTACCTCATCAATTTTATTTTGAAATTGTTTTAAAAACAAAGCCAGAATTGCCAATATGAACCAGCCATTAAACTGAAAATGTAGAAAAAACTGAATCGCAATCTGATAAAAAGCGCTTTGTTTTCCTAATGTGCTCACAGCTGGACCAAGACACGAGACGCCACAAGTAGATAAAACCATAAACAGAATCGAAACCAATAAAAGTCTCCGTGATGGAGATTTATCCCTAAAACAATCTTTCCAAACCAAACGGCAAAAAACATAACTAAGTAAAATATGTATAGTTGAAAATGCAATCGAAAACAAAGCATATCCCTGAATCGGAAAAGCAATCATCATTCCGATTACTGAAAATTCTGTTAGCCAGAATAAACGATTATAAATTGGTTTCTGACTTTTTTCTTTCGGAATAAAAAAATGAACAACCAAAACATAAACGATCAAATAAACCCAGCCCAACATGGCAACATGCGAATGTGCATGAAGTAGAAAACTATAATTTAAAAAATCTAAAGGAAACAGATACATAAACCGCATTAACAATCCGAAAACACAGGCAATCAGAAAATTAAAAAAACAGCATAGTATCCAAGCTTTTTGAGAATTCATATTGTAACTTTTTAAACATATAAAATTATTAAACCATATAAGTAATTTAAGAAATTATAAGTCTGTTTTAAATGAACTTATATTACTTATATGGTTCAAATAAAAAACACCGATAATTAACACTTTACAAGATTATTACCGATGTTTTCGAACTATTAAAATTAACCTTTATTCTACTTCAACAAAGTCTTTTTCTAGCGTCACAGCTTTTGGAAATAAGATATTATTTTCCAAATGAATATGTTTGTGTAAATCTGCTTCAAACTCTTTCAGCATAGCAAAAGTCACTCTGTAAGTCGTACAAGCATCTGCTGGCGGAGTGTAATTATCGGTCAACGCAGCGATTTCTCTAAAACGCTCGCCTTCATTATCGTGTTCGTGCATCATCATTGCAATCGGATTAGATACAGTTCCGAAAGATGGCTGAGATAAAATCCCATCAGAATCTTTGGTTTTTACCATTCTTTTTACAAATGGAAATAAAATCAATTCCTCTTTTTTCATGTGCTGAGATAATTCGCCCGCACAGCCAATAAACAATTCGTTTATCTTAAATAATTCAGGATGATTTGCTCCATGAACTTTACACAATTTATCTAAAAACGGAAGCAAAACGTTTGTTTTTTCTTCTACATAACGGTGATGTGTTTTCTCAATATAGTCTGCCAATAAATCCAATGGCCATGCATTGAAATCGATGCTTCCACTGTTTTCTGATTGTACAACCTGCAATACATTTTCTAATAAAGCATCTGCATCTATATTCTGTTTTTCGCAGACTTCAGAAACTGTTCTATTTCCTTTGCAGCAAAAATCTATTCTATATTTTGAAAAAACTGCAGCTGTTCTAAAGTCCTCAGCTACAAATGATCCTATAGTTTTGTTTTTTAAATTTTCCATGATAATCAATTTATATTTTTTGTGTTTTATTTTTTGTTTTTTAATGTCAGTTCAAATACAAACCAAGCCATCGTTATAAACCCGATTCCGAAAATTGAATCTCCAATTGCGCGAAGCCATTTTAAAGTAATCATCGCTGGCTGCTGCATTAATTCTGATGAACGAGCATACCACATTCCGTGACTGATACTTTCAATTGCCTGCCAAACTCCAATTGGTAATAAACTCAAGATTGCCATTAGAAATAAACCAATATTTAAAGACCAGAAAGTAATTTTAAGCAGTTTAGTGTTCCAGCTTACATTTCTATATAAACTTCTCAACACGAATAATACTAAACCAATTCCAAGCATTCCGTACACTCCGAACAATGCCGTATGTCCATGTAAAGGCGTTGTGTTTAATCCTTGAACATAATACAAGGCAATTGGCGGATTAATAATGAATCCGAAGATTCCGGCACCAAGGAAATTCCAAAAGGCAACAGAAATCATAAAATAAATCGGCCATTTGTAATCTGCAATCCATTGTGTTGATTTTGAGATTTTATAGTTTTGATACGCTTCAAATCCTATTAAAGTCAGCGGAACCACTTCTAAAGCGCTAAATGTTGCTCCTAAAGCCATAATTGCTGTTGGCGTTCCTGAGAAATACAAATGGTGGAAGGTTCCTAAAATACCTCCAGACATGAAAATAATGGTTGCAAAAAGCACATTTAAAGTAGCGGTTTTTGTTTTTAATAATCCCAAACGAACAAACAGAAACGCAATTACCACTGTTGCAAATACTTCAAAGAAACCTTCAACCCAAAGGTGAACTACCCACCATCTCCAATATTCAGCAATAGCTAAATTAGTCTGTCTTCCCCACATTAATCCAGCTCCGTAAAACATCGCGATTGCAGTACAAGAAACTAAGAACAAAATGATTAAGTTTTTCTCCTCTGTTTTTTTCTTTAAAACTGGAAGTAATGGACGAATCATTAAAGCGAGCCATAAAAACAATCCAACTAAAAGGAAAATCTGCCAGAAACGGCCTAAATCAACATATTCGTAACCTTGATGTCCGAACCAGAAATTTTGAACTAAATTTAATTTCTGCATTACTCCAAACCATTGTCCAGCCATTGAACCTAAAACAATAATCAACAGTGCAACAAACAAGAAGTTGACACCAAAACATTGAAATTTAGGATCTTTACCCGAAACCGCTGGAGCGATATACAATCCTGTTGCTAACCAAGCCGTAGCAATCCAGAAAATCGCCAATTGTGTGTGCCATGTACGCGTTACAGCATAAGGAAGAATTTTATCAATCGGGATTCCATATAAACCATTTCCTTCTACTCCGTAATGCGCTGTTATGATTCCAAAAACCATTTGCAGAACCATCAACAAACTCACAATCCAGAAATATTTGGTCACCAATCCCATCGATTTTGTTTTGCCTTGCTTGATAAGCGGATCTTCTTTTGGAAGCGGAAATTCTTCTTCTTCACCCGATTTTGCGTGATAGAAAACTAAGATTCCGACACTCAAAATCAGTAAAATGATACTTACTCCAGACCAAGCTAAAAGTTCAGTTGTGGCGGTATTTCCAACCAATTCATCTGACGGCCAGTTGTGTGTATACGAAATATCTCCATTAGGACGATTGGTAACTGTTGCCCAAGTTGCCCAGAAGAAAAAGGCATTCATTTTATGCATTCTCTCCACATCTTTAATCGAGTTCTTCGGAATCGCATATTCTTCTCTCAACTTATCAAATTGAGGATCATTTGTAAAAAGTCCTTTATAATATTCGCTCAAATACTCAATTGCGGCCAAACGGTTTTCAGAAATGGTGAGCACTCCTGTCTCAGCATCGTATCGATTGGTTCTTAAATCTTTCTGCAAACGAACCTTAAGAGCCGATTGTTTTTCGGCGTCTAATTCATCATATTTTTGATTAAAATCTTTCTTAGCATAAATATCCAATATAAAAACGGCTTCTCTATGCAACCAATCCGCGGTCCAGTCTGGGGCCACATAAGCGCCATGCCCCCAGATAGATCCCACTTCCTGGCCACCTATACTTTGCCAGATATTTTGTCCGTCTTTAATTTCGCTTTCGCTAAAAACGGCTTTACCAGAATCGGTTACAATCTCTTTTGGAACTGGCGGAGCCTGCTGATAAATTTCGTAACCATAATAACCCAGCACTGTAAATGATATACACATTACCAATGCAAATACTATCCATAATTTTTTTTCTCTTTTCATTTCTCTTGGGGGAAAACTCATTAATAAAAGACAAAATTATCTTTTATTTGTTTTTAAAAAAACTCCAAACCTATTTCAAGCATTTGGAGTCTTTGTAATTTATTCAACAATTAATACACCTTTCATCATGGCTACGTGACCAGGGAAAGAGCAAATAAATGGGTATGATCCTTTTTTATCAATTGTAAACTCGATTGTATCTTCTTCTCCACCACCAATTAATTTAGTGTGTGCAATGATTGAAGCTTTTTCAGATTCTGGAATATAATCAGTTGCTTTGGCATCGTTAGCTTTTAAAGCAAAAGCTGCTTGGTCTGTTCCTTCTTGCAAAATCACTAAATTGTGTCCCATTGCTTCTTTCGGGATTTTACCAACGTGTTTCAAAGTCAATTTGATTGGTTTTCCGGCAACAGCTTTCAATTCATTTACATTAAATTGCATTTGGTCATTTCCTTCAATAACTAAAACATTTTCCTCTGTGGCTGCAGCTGCTGGAGCTTGTTCGCCTTCAGTAGACGTTTCGGTTGTTTCTGTCGGTTCAGCTGGAGTAGTTTCTTTTTTACCGCAAGAAGTAACTGCTAAAAATCCCATTAGGATTAATACTGAAATTTTGGTTTTTGTATTCATTTTTAAGATATTAAATAATATTAATTGTTCGCATTTGTTGCTTTAAGAAAGAAATCTCCAGATTTTACATCAGAAGCTAGCTGTTCTAAAGTTGTATTTTTAAGCATTTCTAACAAAAGTCCTCTTATTTTCTTGAACTCGTGATGTACAGGGCAAGGATGTTCTTCTGAGCATTCTTTCAATCCGATTCCACAGCCGCTGTAGATTTTATTTCCGTCAATAGCATCTACAATCTGAATTAATTTTATGTTTTTTGATGCTTCTGGCGAAACTTCAAATCCGCCCCCAACTCCTTTTGCCGAATGAATTATACCACTTTTGGTTAAAATCTGCATAATCTTGGCT
Source organism: Flavobacterium sp. UBA4854 (assembly GCF_002399805.1). Lineage (NCBI taxonomy): Bacteria > Pseudomonadati > Bacteroidota > Flavobacteriia > Flavobacteriales > Flavobacteriaceae > Flavobacterium > Flavobacterium sp. UBA4854. Next base: position 13,147 of record NZ_DHEI01000105.1, on the reverse strand, counting down.
GTAAATGGTTCTGGCGAATCAATTTCTTTCGCAACATCTTTTATTCCAACCCTAATCCCTTTAGAAGATTTGGTTGCAATAAATATTGAAGCTCTTATTCCGTACTCACACGCTTTTGAAAACATACATCCTTAATTAATTCCACACAAAGATATACAGGTTTTAAATAAAAGACAAATTTATCTTTAATTATTTTTCTAAAGATCAAATATTATTTATAATGAAACTAATTAGTGTCAATAATTACACATATTCATCATTCAATTCTTATAAAAACCAATTTTAATTTTAACTTTGAGAGTATTAAATTTTAAATATTTAACAAATGCCTTTAAGCAATTCAAAAGATTTAAAGCTGGCAGTCCTTATTGATGCAGACAATGTGCCATATAGCAATGTAAAAGGCATGATGGAAGAAATTGCAAAACTTGGAACGCCAACTACGAAAAGGATTTATGCCGATTGGACAAAACCAAATGCAAATGGCTGGAAAGGTGTTTTATTAGAACATGCTATTACACCTATTCAACAATATAGTTACACAGTTGGAAAAAATTCATCAGATTCTGCTCTAATTATTGATGCAATGGATTTGCTTTATTCTGGAAAATTAGATGGTTTTTGCATTGTTTCCAGCGACAGCGATTTTACACGTCTTGCCATTCGACTTCGTGAATCGGGCATGAAAGTAATTGGCATTGGAGAAAAGAAAACGCCAAACTCGTTTATTGTGGCCTGCGACCGATTTATTTATATTGAGGTTTTGGATGGAGCTATTCAAAAGAAAAAACCTAAAACAACCACTACTGATACCAAAAAGCCAATTGAAAAACCTGCCGAGAAAGCACTTCATAAAATTGACAAACAGACTATTGAGCTGATTGAAGCTACTATCGAAGATATTGAAGATGACGATGGTTGGGCATTTTTGGGTGATGTCGGGAATCTGATCGTCAAGAAAAAACCCGAATTTGACCCTCGAAACTATGGTTTCTCTAAATTGACACCAATGCTTAAATCATTGACTGATATTCTGGAAATCGACGAAAGAGAGTCAGACAAAAAAGGAATCAAGCACGTTTATGTACGTCTAAGATTCAACTAATTATCACATTTATTACCTATTTAATTTTTTAAAAACATGAGAAAAAAATTCTTTATTTACGGATTCTTATTGTTTCTAATTGTTGCTGCAATTTATTACTATACTGGACGAGGTTATTTGCTCGTATTTATTATCCCAATCTTACTAATTGTAGGAGTTTATAATGCATCTCAAGAAAAACACGCTATTTTAAGAAACTTTCCGGTTCTAGGTTATTTCAGATATTTATTTGAAATGATCGCGCCTGAGATTCAGCAATATTTTATTGAAAGATCTACAGATGGAAAACCTTTTTCTAGAAATCAGCGCTCCTTAGTATACCAAAGAGCAAAAAATATTGATTCGAGCACACCTTTCGGAACACAATTAAACTTAAATACAGAAAACTACGAAGGAATCAAACATTCTATTTTTCCAGCAAAAGTAAACGAAGAATTGCCTCGAGTTATAGTTGGAGGAAAAGATTGCAAACAGCCTTATTCTGCTTCTTTATTTAATGTTTCGGCAATGAGTTTTGGTTCGTTGAGCGAACATGCAGTTCGCGCCATTAATATTGGAGCAAAAAAAGGGAATTTCTACCAAAACACAGGAGAAGGTGGATTAACTGAATTTCACCTTGCCGGTGGCGGAGATATTACTTGGCAAATTGGTACAGGATATTTTGGCTGTCGTGATGCCGAAGGAAATTTTAGTCCTGAAAATTTCTCAGAAAAAGCAAATCTTCCAAATGTAAAGATGATCGAGATTAAAATTTCTCAAGGTGCAAAACCAGGTCATGGAGGTGTGTTACCTGCGGCTAAAAACACAGAGCAGATTGCTAAAATTAGAGGCGTTGTGCCACATACTATGATTCTTTCTCCTCCAGGTCATCATGCTTTTTCTGATGCTAATGGACTAATTCAATTTATAAAACAATTACGTAATTTATCTAACGGAAAACCAATTGGCTTTAAATTATGTATTGGTAATACTGAAGAGTTTGAAGCAATCTGCCAAGAGATGATCAACGAAGATACCTATCCCGATTTTATCACTGTCGATGGTGCAGAAGGTGGAACTGGAGCTGCTCCTCTTGAATTCGCAGACGGTGTCGGAATGCCTTTTGAACCTGCTTTGATTTTTGTGAATAAAACTTTGGTACGTTTAGGTATTCGCGATAAAATGCGCATTATTGGAAGCGGAAAAATCATTTCGGGTTACTCTATTTTGCACGCAATTGCACTTGGAGCAGATATGTGCAACAGCGCGAGAGGGTTTATGTTTTCTTTAGGTTGCATTCAAGCTTTACGCTGTCATAATAACGAATGTCCAACGGGAGTTGCAACACAGAACAAAATGCTAATGAAAGGTTTGGTAGTCACAGACAAATCTGAAAGAGTGTATCACTTCCATAAAAATACGCTTCATGCTGCAAATGAGCTTTTAGCAGCAGCAGGAAAAACATCATTTGCAGATGTTGACATTAATATTTTTATGAGAGGAGATGAGTTTACCAACTTGTCAGAACTTTATTTTCCTGATAATTTGAAAAACGTTACTCAGTTCTCATAAAAAAAAATCCTCTTCAAATGAAGAGGATTTTTTTTTTATGCATAATTTTCAATTATAATTTTGCCGTTTCTTTTCCTGCTTTTGCTCTTCCTTCTAAAACCGCTAACTCATCTTGATCTACTACTTCTTGGGCTAAAATAGCATTATTATAAGCTAAAAAATAGACGTCAAATTTTACTCCTTCAGCGATAAGAGAAGAAGAAATCTGATCATTCTTAATCATCTCTTTTAATAGGTCTGGAAAAGATTCTTTGTAGGCTAGTTTATTTGCATCGTTTTCTTCTAAATTAGTTTCAATTCTAATTTCGATTTTATTGTCATTTAGAAAAGCTTTTGCTGATGTACTCGTAATTCCGCTTCCTTTTATAGAGACAGAATTATTGTAATTACTTACATGTTCCTGTATTTTTTGCTTGGTATTTTTACAGCTTACTAAGAATAATGCAAAAGCTAAAGCAAATGCGATTTGGGTAATTTTTTTCATAATTTTTTGGTTTAATAGTTATTTTTTAACTCAAACATAATTAATTCATAACACAAAAACAATATTCAATTACAAAAATCACACACACAATTCTTTGAATACAAACCAATTACCTGCTCAAAAAGAGGGATATTTGTAAGAATAAAACGTTTATTACACACTTAACTTTTAGTCGTAAACATAAAAAAGTCTCTTTAAAATTTATTTAAAGAGACTTTCAATATGTAAGAATTAAAATAATTTGTATTTCTACAAAACTCTATTTATTATTTCAAAAAATCTTTAAGCGATTCGCCCGTTAGTGTTTCTTTATCTAAAACAGTATTATCATCTGCTAGAAAATAGACATCAAATTGAACCCCTTCTTCTATTAATTGTCTTGGGATCTCGTCTTTATCGATCATCAATTTTATTAATTTTGGAAAAGAAATAACAGCTGCCGACTTATTTGCTTCATTTTGTTCTAAATCGGTTTCAAAACGCAACTCTATTTTATCATCGTTAATATAACCTCTTGCTGTAGTAAGTGTTACATTTTCAGCTCTAAAACTTGGCGCAATAGTTTTGTTGTAAGTTACAACATACTCTTGAAGTTTTTGTTTGGCATTTTTACAGCTCGCAAGCATTAATACCATCATTATTGCAAAGGCAATTTGGCTTATTTTTTTTATCATGACTTTAGTTTTTAAACTAAATACAATTTAGTCATTATATTTGATATTATTTGTCAATTTCAATTAAGATAGACTTTTACTTTCTATAAATCCTTATTTTTTCTGCTTCATATTTTGAAGTAAAAAGTCTAAAGCTTTCGTTTTTACTAGATCTCTAGAAAGTGTACTGCTCTCAAATTCAAAAAATGTCTGATAATCTCTTCCTTTGCCTTGAAAAGCCAATGCATAACCGTTGAAAGTTTTATTTTCTTTAGAAATCTGATATGAAATAGCCTTTGTCATACCTATAGTATTTTCAACTTTAAACTTCTTAAGATTACTATACTTTTTCAAACTTTTAAAGCCGTTTTCTATACTTTCTTTAGTTTCAAAATCGTGAATAAAAATAGTCAGATTTCGAGGAGATTTAATTGCCATTCGCAATGAATCATCATGATTGTTTTGCAAATAGTATTCTTTCGGTACATTTAACTGAGTCTTTATATCAATAAAAACTACAGAGTCTCTTTTAAGTTTGCTAAATCCGTAATCATTCTGTTCCATAATTGAAAGACTGTCTAAAGCACCATAATTTTTGTAAAACAAATTATTTGAGCGTCTATTCTTTTCAAACTGTGCAATTTGATTGTTGACTTCTCTTTGCTTCATTAGTTCTTCAGCCTTTTCTTGGGTGATAACATAAGGGCTGAGATCGCTGTTAACCAAACTATTACTATTCCTGTTACTATTTGAACAGGTAGAGATAAGCCTAAGTAAGCTTATTATAATAAAAATGACACCTAGAACTGTTCTCCAGCTTGTTGATTCGCTGCTCATTATAGTTGAAGATCTTTTTCTGTTAAAACTAAAGTATTAATCATTTTACCTTTAGCATTAAAATATTCATATTTAATATCTTTAATACCATAGCGCTGTATCATAGAAGCTACTTTTTGAATCTGACCTTGTCTTAATATACTTTCTTTAACTAAAGAATTAGCTGTATTATTTTTTAGTATTTCAATTATATCATCTGGCATCTCTACCTGATAAACAAGTTGGTTTTTATCATTATGATAAATTTTCAAAACCTTGCTGCCATCACTATTTTTTAATGGCATATTCCTGTTCATCATTACTAACATCTCTCCAAGCTCAGAACCTCCATTAGGTGTTACTGATTCAACAGAAACTACTGGTTTACCAGCATTCTTTTTAATAAGTTCATCAAGTTCTTTCTTATCTATTTCAAATTCAGCAATTGATGTATTATCGCTACCAAGAAAATCAACTTTGATAACAACTCCATCTTCAATTAGACCTTTTATTTCTCTATCTGTCGAAAACATTTCTTTTAAGAAGTTAGGAAACAGCTGCGTATACATAGATTTATTTTCAGCATTTGATTCTATTATAGTTTCCATCGTAATTTCTATTCTTTTTTGATCTAGAAATGCCTTTGCTTCAGTTGAAGTAATGATGTCATTACTAAAATTAGCCGCCGATTTATTATAAGAATTTACAAATGCTTGAATATTTTGTTTAGTATCTCTACAGCCTGAAAAAGACAGCAAAAGAGTTAAAACAAATAAGATTTGGGTAATTTTTCTAATCATAGCTTATTTTTTTAGGTTTAAATTGTAAATATTTTACTGCAAAAATAATTAATATTACCGCTTTCGCAAATGTTTTTAAACCAATAAACTATTTTAGTTTCTGAAGTCTTAAAAGTGCTTCAAGATAATAATAATCTGCGTAATTTATAGAACAATCGATCTCACTGTTTGCTGGTTTATGTCCTGTTGAATGCAATAAAAATGCTGAATTAACATCATGACTCTGATAATGATCTGAAAGCGAAACGATCATCTTTTTAGCTTTTGTCAAATATTCAGCTTTTAAATTCTTGTCTTTTGTGTACGAACTTAATTCTAAAAGTGCAGATGAAACAATCGCCGCAGCCGAAGCATCTCGAGGTTCGTTTGGAATATTTGGCGCATTAAAATCCCAATACGGAATTAAATCTTCTGTTGTTAATTTATCCAAGTAAACACGCGCTAATTTATGGGCAAAATCTAAAAACTTAACGTCTTTTGTTTCCCTGTAAGTCATTGTAAAACCGTAAATCGCCCATGCTTGGCCACGCGCCCACATACTATCATCACTATATCCTTGGGCTGTTCTTCCTTTTATCTTTTTTCCCGTTTCGAAATCGTAAATGATTACGTGATAAGAAGTATTATCTGGTCTAAAATGATTTGCCATTGTGGTTTCGGCATGCTTTACAGCTATGTCGTATAAATTTTTACTTCCGCCATTTTTTGAAGCCCAAAACAAAAGCTCTAAATTCATCATATTGTCGATAATCGTATTATGGCCCCCCATTTTATTGTGAGGCCAAGATTGTATTGTTCCCACTTTCGGATTAAAAAGTGTGGCAAGCGTATCGGCAGTTTTTAGAATGATTTCTTTGTATTCCTTATTTTTAGTCAATCGATATCCGTTTCCAAAACTATTGAAAACCTGAAAACCTAAATCATGATCTGCAGCTTTTGTAACCGATAAAGGCGTTAA
>NZ_DHEI01000105.1:0-6585 GCF_002399805.1 Flavobacterium sp. UBA4854 | reverse complement strand
CTTGTCCAATCTTTATAGTCAACAAATTTCCATTCTTTACTTCCGTTTGGAACTGTTCTTGGCGAAGTTCCGTCATTCGGAATTACTTGTAACGTTTTTGAAGCTTGTTCTGCACAGTAATCTAACTGTTTTTTAATATTAAATGTTTTGTCTTTTTGAGAATAACCTTGATTTCCTAGAATAAACAATGCGGCAATCAGAGTGAAAATTTTTGCATTCATGTGGTCGATAGTTTGTTTAATCGATAAATTTATGAAATAAAGTGAATCCTTTAAGTTTTTGTACTTTTTGTTACCTAAAAGTGAATTATTGATGTACTATTTTATTCATGTTCTATGCCGCTCTTCTCTTTGTCAAAGTTTAAAACTTTGACAAAGAGAAATTACATCTGATTATATACATTTGCTTTAACCAAAACCCAATCTCAACTTGAACAAAACCAGAATTTCCTATTTCATAACTTTTCTAAGTATAATTTTCCTCGGAATCCTTTCTAGAAAAATTCCTTTTATCCCTTTATGGATTGGCGATTTTCTTTATGCAGTAATGATTTACTTTTTGGTTAGAATATTTTTCCCGTTCAAAAACGCTTTTTTGATATCCTTTCTTTCGCTGCTAATTTGCTATTGCATTGAATTTCTTCAATTGTATCAAGCGGAATGGATCAGTGAATTAAGAAAAACTCTTTTTGGAAGATACGTTTTAGGTCAAGGTTTTTTATGGTCGGATATTATGGCTTACACTTTTGGAATTTTTTCAGCTTTTATCTCAGAAAAAATCATTCTAAAATTTTTCACTCAAAAGTCTGAGTAATTTTATCAATATTCAAGCTATTAGCCATTGCCATAAATATTTGGTAATAAGTCTCTTTATTATCGTATAGTTCGTCATGAGTTCCTTTTTCTACACATCTTCCTTTTTCTAAAACAATGATATTGGAAGCATCGATAATCTGAGAAATACTGTGTGATATTATAATAACAGTTCGGTCTTTTTTAATTGCATCCAAAGATTTTTTAATTTGCTCGGTTGCAATTGCATCTAAACTTGCTGTTGGTTCATCCAGAAAAATTATAGGTGGATTTTTCAAAAACAATCTTGCAATTGCAATTCGTTGCTGCTGACCGCCAGAAAGCAAATGCGCATCAGAATCATAGCTTTTGGGCAATTGGATCACTTGTTCGTGAATATACGCCTGTTTTGCTGCTTCGATTACTTCTTCTTGAGAAGCTTCGGGATTTCCGTATAAAATGTTTTCGGCAATTGTTCCTTTAAAAATATGATTTTTCTGAAGCACCAATCCAATGTTTTTGCGGAGAAAATCGGTATTATAATCTATTAAATCTACTCCATCTAAAAAGATTTGTCCTGATGATGGCAGATAAAACTTATCTAATAAATTAATAATAGTACTTTTTCCAGCACCACTTAATCCTACAAGAGCTGATGTCTCATTTGGTTTTACCGTAAAATTAATATCGTAAAGCGACTGTGTTCCGTTTGGATAAACAAAATCGACATTTTTAACCTCAATTAATCCAACAATTTTTTCCGGAATATAATCGCCACTGGTTTCTACTTCCTGTTCTGATTCTAAAATATCAAAAAAGCCTTCTGAATAAATCAGCGCATCATTTACTTCATCATAAATTCTATGAAGTTGTCTAATTGGCGATGAAACATTATTAAAAAGCATAATATGAAACATAATCGCTCCAATTGTCATTTGATTATTCAAAACAAAATAAGCAGTCAAAATGATAATAATTACGACTCCAATCTGTTCGACAAAACTTTTTATGCTTTCAAAAATAAAACTAGTTTTTCGGGTTTCTAGTTGATTTTCAGTCATTTCAAACTGAATCTTTTCATGCCGATCTGCTTCTGTAGATTCGCGGACAAAAGATTTAATAACTGTTATTGATTCTATTAAACTAATGATTCCGTTATTTTTAGTCTCACGGTAATTTCGCATTCTTCGTCTGAATCCGCTCAATTTAGTTGCTTGCAACTGACTAATATAAAAGTAAATCGGAATAATGCATAAACTTACTAATCCTACATAAACATTGGCATAAAACATAATAACCAAAGCAACAAAAGCATTGGCAAATAAAGGCAGAATATCAATAAAGAAGTTCTGAACTAATCTGGTCAAACTGCTAATTCCGGCATCAATTCTAGTTTGAAGTTTTCCGCTTTCATTTTCATCAGAAGTGTAAAATTCCATTCTATAGCTCAGAATTTTTTCGACAATAGTTTGCGAAATATCTCGAGTAATGAAAATACGGAGTTTTTCTCCATAAAATTTTTGTCCAAACTGCACAACAGAATTTACCAATTCTTTAGTCAACAACACCACACTAATAATTCCTAACAAGTGAAATCCTTTAGATAAAGGTTCATGGGCAACCATCAGGTTGTTTATAGTATCTACTGTATACTTTAAAATAACGGCATTTACTTGTGCTGCAAACGAACCTAAAAAAGTTAGAAGTAAGGTTGCAGCTACCATTTTTCTGTATGGCTTAACAAAAGGCAGGATTTTTTTATATAATACAGATAATTGCATTTATTTCATTTTTAAGCCACATATCAAATATAAGAATTCTAAATTTGTGTTGAAAATCATTTAAAACTTTAATTCTATGAAACTTGTTTTCGCTTCCAATAACAAAAATAAAATCGCAGAAATTCAGAGTATGCTTCCAGAGAGCATCAAAATATTAAGCTTAGAGGATATTAATTGTTTGGAAGATATTCCAGAAACCGCCGATACAATTGAAGGAAATGCAATTTTAAAAGCCGATTACGTAACTCAAAAATACGGTTATGATTGTTTTGCAGATGATACAGGTTTAGAAGTTCTTGCTTTAAATGGTGAACCAGGAGTATATTCAGCTCGATATGCAGGAGAACAAAAAAATGCAGATGATAACATGAATAAGCTTTTGGAGGCTCTAAAAAATGAAAAAAATCGAGATGCGCAGTTCAAAACCGTTATTACTTTAAACTTAGAAGGAAAACAATATTTATTTACCGGAATTGCGAAAGGAGAAATTACAAATACAAAAACCGGAACAAACGGATTTGGTTATGATCCTATTTTTAAGCCCGAAAATTTTGACAAAACCTTTGCAGAATTACCCTTAGAGACCAAAAACACTATAGGTCACCGCGGAAAAGCTGTTAAGCAACTGATTGATTTTCTGAACACCACAAAATAATTGTTTAAAATACAACATTTTAGATGCTAAATTTTAGATTTTGAGACGTGTTTTTTGGCATATTTCTTCATTTAACACGAAAATTTATTTCAACAAAAATGTAACTTTTTGATAATCAATTCTTAACAAATACATAATTCTTAAAATTGCATTAGTTTATCTGAATAATTAGCAGTAATTTTGCACCCTATTTTAAAACACATATGAATAAATTTGAACAATTAGGATTGAATGAATCGTTACTGAAGGCGATTTTAGATCTAGGATTTGAAAATCCGTCAGAGGTACAGGAAAAGGCGATTCCCCTATTATTGGAAAAAGACACGGATATGGTTGCGTTGGCTCAAACAGGGACAGGGAAAACGGCAGCTTTCGGTTTTCCGCTAATTCAAAAAATTGATGCCGACAACAGAAATACACAAGCATTAGTTTTATCGCCAACACGCGAGTTATGTTTACAGATTACTAACGAACTTAAAAACTACTCTAAATACGAAAAAGGTATTAATGTGGTAGCAGTTTACGGAGGAGCTAGTATAACAGAACAAGCAAGAGAAATAAAGAGAGGTGCACAAATTATTGTGGCAACTCCAGGAAGAATGCAAGACATGATTAACAGAGGTCTAGTAAACATTAAAAATATAGATTACTGTATTTTGGATGAGGCTGATGAAATGTTAAACATGGGATTCTATGAGGATATCGTATCTATTTTATCAGATACTCCAGACGAAAAAAGTACATGGTTGTTCTCTGCGACTATGCCGCAAGAGGTTGCTAGAATTGCAAAACAATTTATGAGCGAACCAGTTGAGATTACTGTTGGTGCTAAAAACTCAGGTTCATCTACAGTTTCTCACGAATTTTATTTAGTTAATGCTCGTGACCGTTACGAAGCATTAAAACGTTTAGCCGATGCTAATCCAGACATTTTCTCAGTAGTTTTCTGTCGTACAAAAAGAGACACGCAAGCTATTGCTGAGAAATTAATTGAAGATGGATATAGCGCCGCTGCGTTACACGGAGATTTATCTCAAGCGCAACGTGATGGTGTAATGAAATCGTTCCGTGGAAGACAAATTCAGATGCTTGTTGCTACTGACGTTGCTGCACGTGGTATTGACGTTGATAACGTAACACACGTTGTTAACTACCAATTACCTGACGAAATCGAAACTTACAACCACCGTTCTGGCCGTACAGGTAGAGCTGGAAAATTAGGTACTTCTATTGTAATTGTTACAAAAAGTGAGTTACGTAAGATTTCTTCTATCGAGAGAATCATCAAACAAAAATTCGAAGAAAAAACAATTCCATCTGGAATTGAAATCTGCGAAATTCAGTTATTACACTTAGCAAACAAAATTAAAGATACTGAGGTTGATCACGAAATTGACAACTATTTACCAGCAATCAACAATGTTCTTGAAGATTTATCTAAAGAAGAATTGATTAAGAAAATGGTTTCAGTAGAATTTAATCGTTTCATCACTTATTACAAGAAAAACAGAGATATTTCTGTTCAATCTGGCGAAAGACGTGAAAGAGGTGACTCTGAACCAAGAGAATTCAATAACAACGGAGCAGTTCGTTATTTTGTAAACATCGGTTCTAGAGACAACTTCGACTGGATGTCATTAAAAGATTACTTGAAAGAAACATTAGATTTAGGTCGTGATGATATCTTTAAAGTAGATGTTAAAGAAGGATTCTCTTTCTTCAACACAGATCCACAACATACAGACAAAGTAATGGACGTTTTAAATAACGTACAATTAGAAGGTCGTCGTATCAATGTTGAGATTTCTAAAAATGACGGTGGCGGAAGACGTGACCACAACAACCGTGGCGGCGGAAGACGTGATTCTGGCAGAAGAGAAGGAAACTTCGCTCCAAGACGTGAAGGCGGATTTAGAGGTGATAGAAATTCTTCAAGAGAAGGTGGATCACGCGAAGGCGGATCTCGTGATGGAGGTTTTAGAGGTGATAGAAACTCAGCTCCTAGAAGAGAAGGTGGTTTTAGAAGCTCTGCTCCAAGAAGCGAAGGTGGTTCAGATAGAGCTCCAAGACGTTCAGAAAACTTCGGCGATAGCTCAAGACCAAGAAGATCTAGAAGAGATTAATCATTTAAGATCTTAAAATATAAATCCCAAATTCCTATTTTATATGGAATTTGGGATTTTTTCTTATATCTAATAACCTTATCAATGCCTTTGTTAATTTTCTTATAATTAAATTCCAAGACTATGAGATATTTAATCCCGATTTACTACTTTTAGTGCTTTAAATCAGGATATGAAATATTTCGCAGTTTTCTTTTTTACACTTATCGCTAACCTTGGTTTCGCGCAAGATACACAAGATGCACAGCCAACAGTTCCACAAAGAGTTTCAGGTTATGTTATTAACGACGACAGCAAACAACCGCTTGCTGGCGTAAATATCATTAACACCAACAAAGTACGTGGTGCAAAATCTGACGAAAAAGGGTATTTTGAAATTGATGTGCAAGTCAATGACACGCTTCATTTTTCTATTCTAGGATTTCAATCGCTAAGAATCAGAGTTACAAATGACTGGATTAAGAATAAAGTAACTAGAATTCAGCTTACAGAAAAAGCGATTGCTTTGGAAGAAGTGGTTATTGCACCTTTTTCCCTAACAGGTTATCTTGAAATTGACTCTAAATTAATTCCAACAAAAGAAAACTATCGTTATAGCATTTCAGGTTTAACGCAAGGTTACGAAGCCGGAGAATATGCTCCAAATGCTTTCGGAAAAGTTCTCGGTTCGATTTTTAACCCCGCCGACATGCTCTATAATTTCTTTGGAAAGAATGGAAAAGAACTCAAGAAGCTAAAGGAAATGAAAAAAGACGATACCGTACGAACGCTTTTAGAGTCCAAATACGATCGCGAAACCGTTGCAGTATTACTGGGTATCAGCAAAGACGAAATCCCTGAAATTATGCACCGTTGCAATTATTCTGATTCCTTCATTCAATCTGCAAACGATCTTCAAATTATGGACGCAATAAGTGCTTGTTACGAACAGTATAAAGTTTTGAAAAGAAATTAATATTTTCTCATAAAAAAATCCCCAATTTTTCAATTGGGGATTTTTTTTAGTCGCAGTTTTAAGTCTCAGTTTACAGTTTTATCGAACTGAATACTGCGACTGAAAACTATTTTTATTTAACTGGAATATTCTCTAAAATCTCTAGTACAAATTTCCAATATTTCTGTGCAGAAGAAATACTTGCTCTTTCATCCGGAGAGTGTGCTCCGTGAATTGTTGGACCAAAAGAAATCATATCCATATCTGGATAATTTGTTCCTAAAATTCCGCACTCTAAACC
>NZ_DHEI01000107.1:31300-31894 GCF_002399805.1 Flavobacterium sp. UBA4854 | reverse complement strand
TTTTCCGTAACCAATTCCACCCGCTTGCATGATTACTTTATCGTAACCAATTTTACGGTTTTCTTCTTCGTGTTCGAAAGTTAAAACAGAACCTGTAATAAGCGGCTGACCAAATTTATTACCGAAATCAGAAGCTCCGTTTGAAGCTTTGATTAAAATATCCATTGGCGTTTGGTACAACCATTTTCTTTCTTCAACAGCATTTTCCCATTTTCTGTCTTCTTTCAAACGAGAGTAAGAAGTCATGTAAACCGCAGTTCCAGCTAATGGCAATGAACCTTGTCCACCAGCCAAACGGTCACGAATTTCTCCTCCAGATCCTGTTGCGGCTCCGTTGAAAGGCTCCACTGTTGTTGGGAAATTGTGTGTTTCGGCTTTTAATGAGATTACCGAATCAAATTCTTTTATTTCGTAAAAATCAGGTTTGTCTGCCGATTTTGGTGCAAATTGCTGCACTTTTGGTCCTTTTACAAAAGCAACGTTGTCTTTGTAAGCAGAAACAATATCGTTAGGATTTTCCTGAGATGTTTTTTTGATTAATTTGAAAAGAGAAGTCTCTTTTTCTTCGCCATCAATTACAAATGTTCCGTTGAA
>NZ_DHEI01000107.1:29821-31093 GCF_002399805.1 Flavobacterium sp. UBA4854 | reverse complement strand
TCTTCGCTTAAAGCTAAACCTTCCACTTTGTTGTAAGTCGCAATATCATCAATCTCCAAAATTGGTTCCGGCTGAATGTTGATAGTGAAGATTTCTTGATCTAATTCGTTGAATTTTTGAGAAAGCATTGGATCAAAATCAGTAAAATCTTCCGTTGCAGGATGAAATTCTTCAATTCTGATAATGCCAGAAATCCCCATGTTTTGAGTAATTTCTACAGCATTTGTACTCCAAGGTGTGATCATAGTGGCGCGTGGACCAACAAAAAATCCTGTCAATGCAGATTTTTCGATCTTGTTTGCGTCGGCAAAAAGCCAGTTTAATTTTGAAATGTCTTGAGCTGAAATTTCGTTTTGCGTTTGTACGGCAAAAACAGTTTTGCTTTGGTTTTCAAAGAAATGGATCATTTGTGTAGTTTGTTGTATTGAGCTGCAAATTTAATGTAAATAAATAGTAAGCGCAAATTTGGAAACGATCTCTTTTCAAAAAAAATGAAATTGCTTTTTTCTTGCATTTTTTCTACCAAAAAGACGCAAAATCAAGAGGTTTAGGTATTTGGTGAAATTTAATGATTTAGTAAAATTTCTTTTTTGATATGTTCTGTAATATTAAACTTTTAGAAGAAAAAAATCAAAATTTAAAGTTCATAAGTTTAATGTCTTTAAATGAATGGATTTGCAAAAATTACGAAATCTGGAAATGAAGAAAAAGTATAAATTTTGAAAAAATGATTTTAATCAAAAGTTATTTGCGGTAATTTTCTTAGTTTTTCAAGTGTGTTTTGTCATTTCGACGGAGGAGACATCTTCATATGTAGCTCTACAAAGATTGGAATTTCATTACGGAGTTACTCGCGAGGATTTCTCCTCCTTCGAAATGACAAACTGCATGGATACTTTGTAAAAATACTTTGCGCCTTAGCGCCTTCGTAGCAAAACCATTATTTAGGGAAATCCTGACTCTGATAAGCGCCCAAATCAGGTGGAGAAGTTCTAGTAATTCCTAAAATGTCCAACGGAACTACATAAGCCTGATTCCCTTTAGCGAAAGCGGCAGAAGTTTTATCAATATTGAATTTATTTTCAGAAGCATTATAAAANNTTCTCCTCCGTCGAAATGACAAATATTGTGAAATAACTACTGAAAAACTTCGGGAGTTTGTGAGAAAATTTGATAACAAATTCTTTTTAAAAAGTAATATTAGAGACTAGAAATTATGGTCTTAGAACAAAATTTGAAAATTTCCATTCATTTGAACCGGGTTCTTTAACA
>NZ_DHEI01000107.1:27253-29725 GCF_002399805.1 Flavobacterium sp. UBA4854 | reverse complement strand
TATTTGAACCGGGTTCTTTAACAAATCTGAGAGGAATATAGTAGGTTTCGATTTTTAAAATTTCCTCGTCATTACTTGATTTAATAATTTTGATTTCTTTTCCTTCCCAATCGTTAGCTAAATTCTGTAAACCATCAAGGTTGTTAAAATTGAAATTTTTGTAGGATGATTTTGTCACTACTTTTTTTAGATTGCTTGTATCTTTTGCCACTAAAAAATAAGTTAGTGTTGTAAAGGATTTAATAGAAGTGGATAAGTCATAATGAACTTTGTTTTCTTGAGTGTAACTATCAAAAGTACAGAAGAAAATTAGGAATATTGAAACAGCGAAAATCTTCATGTTTTTTTAATGTTGAAAAAAAAATAGATAATATTTACTTTGGGAAATCCTGACTTTGATAAGCACCCAAATCAGGTGGAGAAGTTCTNNGGATTGGTTTCTGGAGTTGCTCCTGCCAAAGAGTTGCTTAAATTTACTGCAAACGGAGAACTGCCTGACCAATTATTATTAAAAGTACAGTGCGCAAAACTATAATTTCCGCCATAGATGCAAGATAAACTGGCTATTCCAGCACGGTTTATAACAATGTTTTCTCCAGTAATTTGTTCGTTTTGAGCTAAAATTCCGTATTCAACGCAATTGTAAACTTGTGTGTTTTTAATCGAAATAGGATTTAATGAACTTCTGAAATCTAAACCTACAATCGCATTTTTTAAAGTCAAATGATTGATAGAATGACTCGCGCTTCCTTTTTCAAAAATAACCGATTTCCATTGTCCAGGGATATCAGAATAAAGCGATTCTAAACGGTCGCCTTCAAAAATAACTTCATTTTCGAGTTTGTTTGTCGTAGAAGTTTTTCCGTTAATTTCTAGAGAAGCATTTTTACCAACATACAAACCAGAATTGGCATGAAAATGAACTCTTGCGCCAGCTTCAAAAGTTATGGTTTTGTTTTCTGGAACTCCAGCATATCCATAAATGACGTATGGTTTTTCGTTTGTAAAAAGAAGCTCGTTTCCGTTTATAGGATCATTTTCGCTCAAATAGAATCCATCAACATCTTTGCCGTCAATTTTAATTTTTTCTTTGGTTCCGTCAGGATTTTGGTTCGGATATAAAAAAACAGCATCTTGAATTAAAGTAACCAAAGCAACTTCTTGTAAATTGGCTCCGCTGTCAAACTGAATTTGGTCAGTATATAAAAAATCATCAGGATTGGCATCCGTAATATCGGCAGTTGTTTCTATAAAAATGTATAAACTGTCTTTTGCTAAAAGTGTAACATTTTGAAAAATCTTACCGTTGTTGCCCGACATTCCATCAACAGTCATTCTGTATTTAGAATTCAAGCCTTTTTTAAATTGTACAATCGGAATCGAAATGTCTTTTTTGCTTTGGTTGTAGACTTTTAATTGGTAAGTGCTTGAGCCAATATTTTTAAAAACAGTATCCAAATAAACGGTGTCTTTTGAAAACTTTAAATCTCCAGAACTGGCAACAGTGTCAAAGTCCGTTCTGCACGAACTAAAAGCTAGAATTATTCCGAAAATAAAAAAGGCAAAGTATTGACGCATTTTGATTGGTTTAGTTTTTTTGCCACAGATTAAAAGGATTAAAAAGATTTTCCGCAATGCGATAAAAAAATAAATCTGTGTTAATCTGTGTAATCTGTGGCAAAAAAAACTCAGCCAAAGATTGATTTTGATTGTTTTTGTAAAAATAACAAAAAACCTACACGTTTGAAGTTGATTTTTAAATTTTAGAATCCGATTTTAGATTTATGTCTTATCTTTCTTTAATTTTACGATTTTAAAGTTTATTTTAATGAATTATACAAAAGAGCAGATTTTGGCGCGCTGCAATGAGTTTTCTAAAAACACATTGATGGAAACGTTAAAAATAGAATATATAGACGCCGGAGAAGATTTTTTAACTGCAAAAATGCCTGTAAATCCAAGTGTTCATCAGCCAATGGGATTGTTGCATGGAGGCGCTTCTGTTGCTTTGGCAGAAAGTGTGGGGAGTGCGGCTTCTTTCTTTTTTATCAATCCGAAAGAGCAGGAGGTTAGAGGTATCGAGATTTCGGCAAATCATCTAAAAAGCATTCGTGAAGGTTATGTTTTTGGAACAGCCAGAATTATTCACAAAGGAAGAAGTCTCCATCTTTGGGAAATCAAAATTACTGATGAAGAGGGAAATCTGGTTTCGCTTTGTAAATTGACGAATATGGTTTTGGATAGAAAGAAAAGCGAATAAATATGAATTCATTTTTCTTAAAAATTAAAAATCATAAAGAACAAAATTTACCCTTTGTACTTTATTCAAAACCCAATACAGAAAGCTATATTGGGATTTTACAGCAAAATAATACATTATACAATGTTTCTGATTACAGTGAAAAAGGATTTGTTTTTGCTTCTTTTGATGAAAAACAACTAGTCTTGATTCCTGAAAATGAATCAGAAATT
>NZ_DHEI01000107.1:26264-27080 GCF_002399805.1 Flavobacterium sp. UBA4854 | reverse complement strand
TAAATTTTGATTCTGAAGCTAAGTTTCAATACGAATATTTGGTAGCACAAGGAATTCAAGCGATAAAAAACGAAGAATTCAAAAAAGTCGTTTTATCGCGAAACGAAGAAGTGCCTTTGTCTGAATTTGATTTTATTGAAACGTTTCAGCACTTGGTTCAATTGTATCCTGCAACTTTCTGCTATTGTTTCTTTCATCCTAAAATTGGTTTGTGGATGGGAGCGACTCCAGAAAAACTGCTAAAAGCAAACGGAAATGTTTTTGAAACGATGGCTTTGGCAGGAACGCAAAAAGACAATCAGGAAACTAAAATTGTTTGGCAGCAAAAAGAAAAAGACGAGCAGCAATTTGTAACTGATTTTATTGTAAAAAGGCTTCGAGAATTTACAGCTTCGGTTGTGGTTTCTGAACCTTATAGTTTAAAAGCAGGATCTATTTGGCATATAAAAACAGATATTTCTGGGGTTTTAAAAGATAATTCGACTTTAGAAGAAGTAATCGATACGTTGCATCCAACTCCAGCCGTTTGCGGACTTCCAAAAAAGAAATCGAAAGCATTTATTATTGAAAACGAAAATTACGATAGAACTTTTTACACGGGTTTTCTAGGTGAATTGAACAGTACTTTTGGAGAAGCTCAAGCAAGTTCTGATTTATTTGTAAATTTACGATGCATGCAGATTCAGGAAGAAAAAGCAATTTTATATATGGGTTGCGGAATTACAAGAGAAAGCATTCCTGAAAAAGAATGGGAAGAAAGCGTCAATAAATCAATGACGATGAAAAGAGTCTTGAAAGTTAGGAGTTAGAAGTTAT
>NZ_DHEI01000107.1:25094-26082 GCF_002399805.1 Flavobacterium sp. UBA4854 | reverse complement strand
CTAAACTTGAAACAAAACAAACAAAAAGAGAAAATGAAACTAGATATATTAGCATTTGGTGCACATCCGGACGATGTAGAATTAGGTTGTGCTGGAACAATTTTAAAAGAAGTTTCCCTTGGGAAAAAAGTAGGTATTGTAGATTTAACACGAGGTGAATTAGGAACACGTGGAACTGCAGAAATTAGAGATCAGGAGGCAAAAGATGCTGCTAAGATTTTAGGTGTTTTAGTACGCGAAAATTTAGCAATGCGCGATGGCTTTTTTGTTAATGATGAAAAACATCAATTAGAAGTCATAAAAATGATACGTAAATACAAACCTGAAATTGTATTGTGTAATGCAATAGACGATCGCCATATTGATCATGGAAAAGGAAGCAAACTAGTTTCTGATTCTTGCTTTCTTTCGGGATTAATGAAAATTGAAACTTCGATTGATGGAGTACAACAAGAAGCATGGAGACCTAAAATTGTTTATCATTATATTCAATGGAAAAATATTACTCCAGATTTTGTTGTAGATATTACAGGATTTGAAAAAAAGAAAGTAGAAGCGATTTCTGCTTATAAAACCCAATTTTACGATCCGAATTCAAAAGAACCTGCAACGCCAATTACAAGTAAAAACTTTTTTGAAAGTCTAAATTACCGCGCGCAGGACTTAGGAAGACTAGTTGGGAAAGATTTTGCAGAAGGTTTTACAGTTGAAAGATGTTTGGCAGTCAATAGCTTAGAAAATTTGATTTAAATTTTATAAAAATTTTTCATTTTTTTCTTTGTAGAACTCAACCTTTGTTCTATATTTGCACTCGCTAAGCAGAAAAATGGTGGTTGTAGCTCAGCTGGTTAGAGTAGCGGTTTGTGGTGCCGCGGGTCGCCGGTTCGAACCCGGTCAGCCACCCAGAAAGAAAGCCTTGAAGAAATTCAAGGCTTTTTTAGTTTAAAGACAAAACTTTCAAATGTTTAAAATCCAAATATCAAAGTGT
>NZ_DHEI01000107.1:13433-24909 GCF_002399805.1 Flavobacterium sp. UBA4854 | reverse complement strand
TAGGGTTGTGCTTTTTTGGTTGGTAATTATTTGGTTTTTATGTATTATCTAATGTCTTCAAATGTAGTTCCTTGTTTAATATCTCCAGTTGTAAAACCTTTCTTAAACCAATACATTCTTTGTTCTGAAGTTCCGTGAGTAAAAGAATCAGGAACAACATGTCCTTGCATTTTGCTTTGAATAGCATCGTCTCCAACAGCATTTGCAGCACTTAAAGCTTCATCTATATCTCCCACATCAAGATCTTTCTGGTTATCGTGTGCCCAAACTCCAGCATAAAAATCAGCTTGCAATTCTAAAGCTACAGATAATTTATTAGCTTCTGCATCGCTTTTTCCTTGCTGCATTTGACGCATTTTAGAAGATGTTCCCATTAAGGTTTGAATATGATGACCAATTTCATGCGCAATAACGTATGCAATCGCAAAATCGCCTCCTTTTGCGCCAAATTTAGTTTTTAACTCTTCAAAAAAATCTAAATCCATATATACTTTGCGGTCGCCTGGGCAATAAAAAGGTCCTGAAGCAGATGATGCTCCACCGCAAGCAGTTTGTACAGCGCCTTTAAAAAGAACTAATTTTGGTTTTTCGTAGGTCATGCCATGTTCTGCAAAAATCTTTGTCCATGTATCTTCATTGTATGCAAGTAAAGTCCTTACATATTCGCCCATTTTTTTATCTTCCTCGCTTAGAGGAGCTGCAGTTTCTGTTTGTTGGGATTGTCCACCTTGCATTTGTTCTAGAATTGGCGCTATTTGCTGACCTGTTTCACCGCCAAAAACATTAAGCAGTAAAATAATAATCCCGATAACTCCACCGCCGACTAGTGCTTTGCCACCGCCAGAAATTGATCTTCTGTCTTCTACATTGTCACTTTGTCTTCTGCCTTGCCATTTCATATTGAATTCTTTTTAATCTGGTTATTAAAACGTTGTACGAATTTATAGATTTTTTATGATAAATTTCACAATCGGAACATTAAGTTTTCAGTCTCAGTTTCTGTTTTCTATTAAAAGCAATTTATTAAGGCTGTGGCTCAAACTGAGATTCAAAAACTAAATCATCCTAGCCATTTTACTAATGCTTCTTCAACTGTTCCTTTCATGATTGGTTTAGAAATATAATCGTCCATTCCGGCAGAAATACATTTATTGCGTTCTTCTTTTTCAGCGCCTGCCGTAACGGCAATTATAGGAATGTCGCGTCCTTTTTTGGTATTTCTAATGGCTTTTGCAGTCTCATAACCATTCATTATTGGCATTTGAATATCCATAAAAATAAGAGTTGGATTAATTTTTTCAAATTGTTGAATGGCTTCGTATCCGTTTTCGCATTCGAAAATAAAGGCATTATGATATAAGTTTTTTATAATTGTTTTAAGAAGTAGCATGTTTACCTTGTTGTCTTCTACAATTAGAAAAGTAATATTGTTGTCGTTTGTTTCGATCTCATCAGAATCTAGATTGATATTTAAACTTTTAAGCTCGGCATTATATTTATCATTTATGCTTTGATTGCTTGTTTTTAGATTTAAATCAAAGAAAAAAGTACTTCCCTCGTCAATTTTGCTTTCCAACTGTAAACGACTTTCCATTAAAGCGAGCAATTGGTTAGATATGGTTAAGCCTAATCCGGTTCCTCCAAACTTTCTTGTTGTAGAGCTATCTTCTTGTAGAAAAGCTTTAAAGATTTTCTTCTGATTTTTTTCAAGAATTCCAATTCCAGTATCGATTACGGCAAAACGAAGCACGCAATTGTTGTTATGGTTCTTTTCTAAAACCGAAACGTTTAACTTGATAGACCCTTCGGTTGTGAATTTAACGGCGTTTGAAAGCAGATTAATCAAGATTTGTTTGAGTCGAACAATATCTGTCCAGATATATTTGGGAACATCAGGATCAATATTTAATTCAAGTTCCAGATTTTTTTTGTTCGATTCGTAAACAATTAAATCAAAAACTTGACCTAGAATTTTTTTAATATCATATAGATCAATAAACAGTTCCAGTTTTCCTGCTTCAATTTTTGAGAAATCCAAAATGTCATTTATAATTTCAAGAAGAGAATGAGCTGATTGGTTAATCGTGGTCATGTATTTTTCTTGAATTTCCTCCAATTCCGTTTTCATTAATAAATGTGTAAAACCAATAATTCCGTTTAGAGGAGTTCTAATTTCGTGCGACATATTAGCCAAGAAGTCAGATTTTGATTTGTTTGCCGCTTCAGCCAGCTGTTTCGCTTTTATAGCGTCTTCTATTTCTTTTTTACTTGTAATGTCAAAATAAATTCCGCCAACAAATTCAATTTCATCATCTCGTTTAATTACGTCTCCAAATTCTTCAATCCAAATAAACTCACCACTTTTGCGTTGAATGCGATATACATTATGCAAAGGCATTCCATGCTGTAGATTATCGATTTGATTGTTAATTACCTCTTCTTTGTCATCTGGATGAATTAACGATAAGAAAGATAAATTATTTTCAATGAATTCAGATTTTGAATATCCCGTAAGATTTAAAACTTCATCGTTTAAGAATATTTTGGTAGAGAAGGCATCAAATTTTGATAGATAAACTGTGCCAGGAATGTTGTTTGCAATCAGTTTAAATTTTTCCTCACTTTCAATGATTTTAGTTTCGTTTCGGTTTCTTTCTAGAGCAGATGAGATATTATTTGCCAATACCTGAAAGATGTTTATTTCGTCTTCAGACCATTTTCTTTCAGTAGTGCAGTCGTCAAAACCAATAAAACCAGTAAATAAATCGTTAATGTAAATTGGCAGAATTAAGATCGATTGAATTTCATTATCTATAAGTAGTTTTTTGAAAAAACCATCATTAAGATTTCTTGTAAATGTGTTTAGAATTTTTCTTTGCGAAGCAACATCATAAATTTCTTGAAGATTTTCTTCTGTCATATGGTGCAGAGGAGTAATTTGATGGACAACACCTTCACGCGACCATTTATATTTTTGACTAACAGTATTGTAAATCGGATCCTTTTCGTAGTAATACATATGATCTACTTTGGCTGCTTTTCCGATAATTTGATAGGTTTCCTGAAACATCTGATGAGTAGTTTTGCTCAAGAGAAACTTTTCGGTACATAGAGAAAGTGCAGACAAGAGCTGACTTTTAAGTTCTAATTTTCTTTCTACTTCTAAGCGCATTTGTGAAGAAATTGCAAGCGAAATTACGTCAGAGATAGTTCTCGCATAATTAATGTCTTCATTGTCCCATTCACGTTTTTGTTCTGTACTTTCAAAACAAGCAACACCTGCTAATTGGCCTGTTAAGAAAATAGGCACATCTAGCATCGATTTGATATTGTTTTTTGTAAAATAAAGCTTTTGAAACTCAGAGGTTTCCAGTTTGTTGAATACGTCTGGCGCGTTAATAATGGCTTTGTTGTTTAAGGTTTCAAAATAAATAGGATAGGATTCTTTATTTAAGATGTTTTTATCGCTTAAACTTTGATTGTCTATGCTAAAAAGGTTTTTGCAGGTAATTAAATCATTGTCGTATTTCCAGAAACTTACGCGGTTCGTATTGCTTATAGAGGCGGCTTCTTTTAAGATTAAATCTATAACCGTATTTAAATCATCGTATTTGCTAAAGTCTGTCGTAGATAATTTTTTGGTCGAATTATTATAGGCCTCAATTTTTTTAAGACGTCTTTTTTTCTCGTTTTCGATGTTTTTTTTCTCGGTAATATCTCGCGCAATTCCAGAAAATCCAGCCGTTAATCCTAAGTCGTTTTTTCGAACAATAATTTTTTGTGAAATCCATATTTCATCGCCATTCTTCTTCAAAATAGGAATTTCGATAATCGGATAATTATTTTCGTTAAGCACCAAATTTTCATAAAAGTCAACAGCACTACTGATGTAGTTATCGTGAATGAAATTAGAATAATGCTTTTTGATTATTTCGTTTTGAGTGTATCCAAGAGCAGAAATGCCAAATTCATTTATAAAAGTAAAATGACCATCAGCATCGATTTCAAAAATAATATCTGTTGCCGTTTCAATTAGATTTTTATATTGATCCTGAACAATAACTTGTTCTGTTACGTCTTGTCCAATGCTAATAATTAAGTCGTCTGAGAATTTTTTATCTTTCCATTGAATGTATTTATATTCACCGCTTTCGGCTTTTAATTTCCTAATGTAAAGTTTGTTTTCTTGATTTCTAACAAGATTTAATTTTTCGTTGGATTCTAAATTTTCAGTCAATTCCCAGAATTTTAAACCCATAACCTGATCAGGTTGATATCCTAAAATAGGGGTTATGGTTTCGCTGCAAAAAAGTATTTCGCCTTTTTGGTTGGATGCTATTGTAAGCGAATTTCCTTTGTGAACAATTTCGTTTGCAAATCTAAAATTGTCTCTATTGTCTAATAAAACTGCATATTTTACTTGGTTTATGATGAAAATAAGGATGCAGAAATTGATTAATAAAATAGAAGATTTTATTGGAATTAGCTGAAATGCAACTGTTGCTATTAAAAAGCTAAATGTTAACGCAACAAAAAGCCAGTATATTTTTATAGGCTTAAGTATGTTGTAAGAAAAGAAAAATGAAATCAGGAAGACAATAATTGGTACAACATCACTGCTTAAAGTAACAATGTTGTAAGCAACATAACTGATATAAACAAAGAAGGAAGAAATGAAAATTTGTTGAATGTGATCTCTTACCCATTTAATTTTGTTTGTTATGGTGTAGATAACAAGAACAAAAATACCAATTAGAACATTGATTATTAATAGACTTTTAGGTCTAATTTTAAAGATCTCATTTATGATCTCAATAATAATAACTGCAATACCAAAAAATAAAATATAAAGCTGATATTCTCTGCCAACGGTATCTTGTTCTTTCTTTTTTTCGATGAAGTATCCAATTTTAGCTTTAATTCTAAAAAATTGGTAAACTAGAAGCGACAGAAATGCAAAAAGCGATAAACCTAAAACAAAAAGCTTATGGTTATTGTAGTAAATTATGTCTGAATTAAATACATACCACCTAGTCACAATCGATTCGAAGGTACTTCCAACAGTGGAAATTCCTGAAAGAATCAAATTGAAAAAACTACAGTTTGCGGCCATAGAATTTGGGGGTATGTTGGTTTAGTAAATAGCGTTTTGAAAATTCTTAAAAAGAAGTGGTTAAGTTCTCTGAAATTAAGAATTTTCTATTTTAATCTACATTGTATTTTCCAATTGAATCAATTGAATCTTCATCTTCAGATTGTGTTCCAAAAATGGCAAAATAGGTCGCGTAAATCATTGAACTATTAAAAACAACAGTGAAAATAATCCCTACGCAACAACCGATAAAACCAACCATTGAACCAAGGAAACCTATGATGAAAAAAGCAAATATATTAAGTGGGTTTTTTGTAACGATAATTAAGCTCGATTTTATAGCGTCTATAGCCCCAAGGTTTCCAAAAACAATTAACGGAATTGATAGAAACATAAAGTAAGAAACCATAAATGAAACTACATTTCCAACAAATATGATTCCTGCGCTTTCAATTAAATTGGCGATAGCAGTTCCGAAAAGGGCAGGAATAAAGGCTGCTACAAAAATTTGCCCGAAATATGGTGATTTGTAATAAGTGAAGATAGTAGAAACATTAAATTCTACATCTCTGTCTGCAGAATCTGCCATTTTTAGAAAACCAGCACCAAATGGAGCTGTTATTCCTGCAACTATAGAAACGGCAACAGTTTGAATTACAAGCTGAATAGTAGTGAATTGTTGGTTTTCAAAATTTTGAATAAAATCTTTTGAGATTGCTTCAGCTCCATAATAGGCAACCATTATGCCCATAAAAGCCACAGCTGCAATAATTGAAAACACCAAAATGATAAGCCCAGAATAAAGTGCTATTTTTTTATAATTTTCGAAGGCGTGATTAAAAACTGTAGCAAAATCAAGGGAAAAGCCATTTTTTTTAATGTCCTCAATTTGGTCAAGTGTAGATTTCATTTATGTAAGATTGTTTTATAGACTTGTAATATTTGAAAGGTATCTTGACGTAAATATAATATATTTAATCAATTCCGTATAAAAATCTACAAAACATTCCGAAATGTTTTTAACTGATTTATAGCCAGTCTAGAATTCGTTTTATTGGCCCCAGTTTATCCTTATAAGGCGCATAACGCATTGGTAAATCAAGCCAGTTTCCTTTTTTTACAATTGCTTTGTGATGAGAAAATGTATCGAAGCTTCGTTTGCCATGATAAGCACCAATTCCGCTATGCCCGACACCGCCAAAAGGCAGTCTATTGTTAGAAAAATGAATAACCGTATCGTTGATGCACCCGCCTCCAAAAGAGTATTTTGAAATTAATTTCTTTGCAAATGAATTATTTTCGCTAAAAATGTAAAATGAAAGAGGTTTCTCATAACGGCTTACAACCTTTTCAATATCATTTTCATTTTCATAAACAAGAATTGGCAGAATAGGCCCAAAGATTTCTTCTTTCATAACAGCGCTATCCAAATCTGGTTCTTCAAGAAGAGTAGGCGCAATATAAAGTTTATTGGCGTCGCTTTCTCCACCAAATAAAACATGTTCGCCTTGAATCATATTGGTTAATCTATACCAGTTTTTCGTATTTATAATTCGTGCAAAATCAGGAGATTTATCTATTTTCTTTCCATAAGCTTTTATGATTTCTTCGATCATAAAAGAAATGAAATTAACTTTCATGTTTTTCTGAATTAGAATATAATCTGGAGCAATGCAAGTTTGTCCTGCGTTTATAAATTTCCCCCAAACAATTCGTTTTGCAGCCAGTTTTAAATTGGCCGTTTGATCAATAATACACGGATTTTTCCCGCCTAATTCAAGAGTAACTGGCGTTAAATTTTCTGCTGCGGCTTTTGCAACAATTTTTCCAACAGCGACACTTCCTGTAAAAAAGATGTAATCCCATCGCTGCGCCAGTAATTTATTAGAAACATCAACTCCGCCTTCAAAAACTTCAACATGATTAACATGAAATGTTTTTTCTATAATTTTTGCAATTACAGCAGAAGTATGAGGTGTAAGTTCAGATGGTTTTAAAACAACTCTATTTCCCGCGGCGACAGCAGCAACAAGAGGACACAAAGCAAGTTGAAAAGGATAGTTCCAAGGAGCAATGATTAATACATCGCCATAAGGTTCTTTGTAAATATAATCGGTAGAAGGAAAATTAAGCAGTGACGGAAAAACACGTTTTGGTTTTGCCCATTTGTTAAGGTTTTTGATAACATCTTTAAGCTCTGAAATGACATAGTTAGTTTCGGTCAAAACAGCCTCAAACTTTGGTTTTTTAAAGTCATCATATAAAGCTTTTACAATTAAATCTTCGCTTTTTTGAATATTATACAATAACTTTTTTAGAGTTTCCTTTCGGTATCCGATGTCGCTTTTAAAGTCCATTTTACGATTAGCTTGTTTTTTTCTCCCTGCAAGTTAATCGATAAAATTTAAAAATTTAACAATTAAATCATAAAAATCATACAGCATTCCAAATTGGATCGTCTGGAGTAGGGGCGATAATTGTAATATTCTCTTTTGAAACCGGATGTACAAAAGTCAGTTTTCGAGCATGAAGATGAATTCCGCCATCAGGATTGCTTCGATCTGCTCCGTATTTTAAATCTCCTTTAATCGAAGATCCGATTGCACTTAATTGAGCACGAATTTGATGATGGCGACCTGTATGCAAATTGATTTCTAATGCTGTATAATTTTGAAGTTCTTTGATTATGGTATAATCTAAACTAGCCAATTTGCTGTCTGGAACTTCTTTTAAATGAGCTTTAGAAGTGTTATTTTTTTCATTTCGTTTTAAATAATGAACCAGTTTTGCTTTCGCTTCTTTTGGTTTGTTTTTTACAACAGCCCAATATGTTTTTTTAGTCTCACGATTGCTAAACAATTCATTCATTCGAGACAAAGCCTTACTCGTTCTAGCAAAAACCACAATTCCCGTTGTAGGTCTGTCTAATCGATGAATGACACCTAAGAAAACATCACCTGGTTTGTTATATTTAGCTTTAATATATTCTTTTACAACATCAGACAAAGGTTTGTCACCCGTTTTATCTCCTTGTACAATATCACCTACACGTTTATTGACCACGATAATGTGATTGTCTTCGTGTAAAATTTGGAGATTATTTTTATCGGAAACTATTTTCATTTATCTGATTATGGAATTTAAATTATAAATTGTTTAGTTGTTTGGCTAAAGCCTTTTAATGGGCCAAAATACAAACCTCCAGCTAAAGCTGGAGGCAATTATTAGTTTTTGATTTTTTAGACCATTGAGCCTTTGTCACTCTGAACCTTTGAGCCTTTGCAACTAAAAGAAAAACTTAGAACCTTAGCAACTCAGAACCTTAGTATCTTAAAATCTAATATTGTTCATTAGCATTAGGAAAATCACTAGACTTAACATCTGCAGCGTATTGACCTATTGCCTTAGTCATTTGGTCGTAAAGGTTTAAGTAACGACGTAAGAAACGCGGACTAAATTCATTATTCATTCCTAACATATCGTGAATTACTAAAACTTGGCCGTCTACGCCACCTCCAGCTCCAATTCCGATTACTGGGATAGAAATGCTTTCTGCTACTTTTTTAGCAAGTTCTGCTGGGATTTTTTCTAAAACAACAGCAAAACATCCAACTTTTTCAAGCATTTGAGCATCTTCAATTAGTTTTTCAGCCTCTTCTTCTTCTTTTGCGCGAACACTATAAGTTCCGAATTTGTAGATAGACTGAGGAGTTAAACCTAAGTGTCCCATTACTGGAATTCCAGCATGTAATATTTTTTTAATTGATTCTTTGATTTCTTTTCCGCCTTCTAATTTTACAGCATGAGCGCCACTTTCTTTCATAATTCTAATAGAAGAACGTAAAGCTTCTTTTGGATCAGATTGGTAACTTCCAAAAGGCAAGTCAACTACAACCAAACCTCTTTCTACAGCGCGAACTACAGAAGAAGCATGATAAATCATTTGATCTAAAGTAATAGGTAGAGTTGTTTCGTGTCCAGCCATTACGTTTGATGCCGAATCACCAACTAAAATTACATCGACACCAGCGGTATCAACGATTTTTGCCATTGTGTAATCATACGCAGTAAGCATAGAGATTTTTTCTCCGTTGCTTTTCATTTCTATTAATGACTTTGTTGTGATTCTTTTATAATCTTTTTTTGCTACTGACATTTTAATGTTTTTTTGATATTGTAAAAGTATTGAATAAATGTAAAACAGGAATTAGCAATTGTAGAATATTTCGACAGAAAATAGTTTTCGGTCTTTAAATCCTAATCAAAATTGCCTGTTTTACATTATAATAAAATAATTATGCAGCTTATGTATAAGTATTAATTTGTAGAATTCTTGATAACTTAAAGTTTAGCAGTCGGCCATATTTACGGCAACTGCCAAACCTCCTTCAGAAGTTTCTTTATATTTTGAATTCATATCTTTTGCTGTTTCCCACATCGTATTAATTACTTTGTCTAATGGGACTTTAGCATTTTTAGAATCGGTTTCTAAGGCCAATTCAGCAGCATTTATCGCTTTGATGGCGCCCATAGTATTTCTTTCTATACACGGAATCTGAACCAATCCGCCAATTGGATCACAAGTTAAACCTAAATGATGTTCCATTGCAATTTCTGCCGCCATTAAAACCTGAGCAGGAGATCCGCCCATTAATTCGCACAGAGCTGCAGCAGCCATAGAAGACGAAACGCCAATTTCTGCTTGACATCCGCCCATCGCGGCAGATATAGTTGATCCTTTTTTGAATATACTGCCAATTTCGCCAGCAACCATCAAAAATTGTTTGATTTCTTTTTCGCCTGCATTATGGTTTTCAATCACCATGTAGTACATTAAAACAGCAGGAATTACACCCGAACTTCCGTTAGTTGGAGCCGTAACTACACGGCCTAAAGAAGCATTTACTTCGTTCACGGCAAGTGCAAAACAGCTAACCCATTTTAAGATTTGGCGGAATTTAACTTCGGTTTTTCTAATTTCTTCTAGCCAGCTTTGCGGATCATTATAGTTAGATAATCCGATTAAGTTTTGGTGCATGTCAAAAGCTCTTCTGCGCACGTGAAGTCCGCCAGGAAGAATACCTTCAGAATGGCATCCAATATACATACATTCCAGCATCGTATTCCAAATGCGCATTAATTCAGAATGCACTTCAGCTTCTGGGCGCATCGAAATTTCATTTTCGTATACAATTTCAGAAATCGATTTGTTTTCAGTAATAGTATAATTCAATAATTCGGCTGCGTTTTGGATTGGGTAGGGAAATGCACATTTAATTGCCTTTTTTTCTTTAGCATTTGTACGTTCTTCTTTTACCACAAATCCTCCTCCGATAGAATAGAAAGTAGATTCGTATTCAGAATCATCAGACTTGTAAGCCGTAAATTTTAGTCCGTTTGCATGAAACGGAAGAAAGTCTTTATTGAAAACAATGTCTTGAAGAAAAAAGAACGGAATCACTTTTTGGTTTCCCAAATTGATTTCGTTTGTGGTTTCGATTTTTTTTATAATACCAGCAATATCTTCGACAGGAATATATTCGGGATCTTGTCCACTCAATCCGAGCATAACGGCAAGATCTGTTGCGTGGCCTTTTCCAGTTAAAGAAAGTGAGCCATATAAATCGACTTTTACCCTTGTGATATCCTCCAAAATTGCTTCGTCTTTCAACTCTTCTAGAAAACGTTCGGCAGCGCGCCAAGGACCTAAAGTGTGTGAGCTTGAAGGGCCAACGCCAATTTTAAGCATATCAAAAACAGAGATACATTCTTCCATTGTTCAATTTTTGTTAAGACAAAGATAATCGAATAATGCAATGATGATTTCTTTTTGAGTGTTAATCTTGCGTATTTGTTAAAAAAAATATTAAAATTTAATAATTCGGCAACGAAATAAATTTAAAACCTTAATATGCACTTTCCGTAAAAAGTTAGTGTTTTTTCGGTATTTTTGTAGAAGAACGAGGCGCATTGCTTGGCTCTTAATATTAATACTTCCTGGAATTTTGTTTTAATTCTGAAATGTCTTTTTACAAATGTTAATGCCACAAGAAGATAAAGTTACCATATGATAGAATTTTTCAGACATCTATTACAAGAATTCGAATTACCTCTAAGCAACCCAGTATTAATTTTTTCGTTAATACTATTTATAATCCTGCTTTGCCCAATTTTATTAAAAAAGATCAATATTCCTGGAATTATCGGACTTATTATTTCGGGTGTTATTATTGGCCCGCACGGATTAAATATTCTGGCAAAAAACTCTGCTGTCGATTTATTTTCGACAATCGGGCTTTTGTATATCATGTTTATTGCGGGACTAGAATTGGATATGAATGAGTTTAAGGCCAATCGTAACAAAAGTGTTCTATTTGGATTTTT
>NZ_DHEI01000107.1:9027-13227 GCF_002399805.1 Flavobacterium sp. UBA4854 | reverse complement strand
CACACTTTGGTTGCTTACCCGATTGTAAGCAAGTTGGGAATTGCTAAAAACCAAGCGGTTGCCATTACAGTCGGCGGAACTATTTTGACCGATACTGCAGTTTTGATTATCCTAGCGGTAATTATGGGAAGCAGTCAAGGGAATTTGAATCAGGCATTTTGGGTTAAATTAATTGTTTCTTTAGCCATTTTTTCTGCGATAATGTTTATGATTATTCCACGTGTTGCAAAATGGTTTTTTAAGAAATTAGAAAGTGAAAAACACGCTCATTATATTTTTGTGCTTTCTGTGGTTTTCTTTGCCGCATTTTTGGCCGAGGTAGCAGGAGTAGAGCCAATTATTGGTGCATTCGTTGCAGGTTTAGCGCTTAATCCATTAATTCCGCATTCTTCTGCGTTGATGAATAGAATTGAATTTATTGGAAACTCCTTATTTATTCCATTTTTCCTGATTTCTGTTGGAATGTTGGTAGATGTAAGCGTTATTTTAAGCGGACCAACAGCTTTGATCGTAGCCGGAACTTTGAGTGTTGTAGCAATTTTTGGAAAGTGGATCGCAGCATTTTTTACTCAAATTGTTTTTAAATACACTAGAACAGAAAGACAGCTTATTTTTGGATTGAGCAGTGCGCATGCAGCGGCAACTTTGGCAGTAATTTTAGTTGGTTTTAAAGCTAAAATTTTAGACGAAAATATTTTAAACGGAACTATCATCCTAATTCTTATTACGTGTATAGTGGCTTCGTTTGCAACTGAAAAAGCAGCGAAAAAAATTGCCATCTGCGAAGAAGAAATTTCACATGAAGACGCCGACAAAGATCAAATTTTAGACGAACATATTTTGATTCCGTTAGCAAAATCTTCTGCTGCGGCAAGTTTATTAGATTTTGCTCTTTTGATAAAAGATAAAAAATCATCTAATCCAGTTACTTTATTAACGATTGTTCCAAACAATAATCAGGCAGAAAAGAACATTTTAAAATACAGAAAAGCAGCCGATAAATTTGTAATTCAAGGATCGGCTTCAGAAGTAAAAATTAATACGATTGCCAGAATCGACCATAATCCTGCGAGCGGAATTGCAAGAACGTCAAAAGAAATTATGTCGGATATTGTGATTGTGGGCTGGCCAAGAAAGACCGGATTTATTGATAAAATTTTCGGAGAGAATGTAGATTCGATAATAAATAATGTAGATAAGACTTTATTTATCTGCAGGTTTCAAAAGAATTTTATTGAAGAAAAAAGATTGGTTTTTATTTGTCCGCCGTTTTCAGAAAGAGGAATTGGTTTTCATTTGTTAATGCAGAAAGTGAGCCGTTTGTCACAAGAATTAAGCATTCCGATTGTGATTTATGCTGAAAAGAAAACGCATGAAGCTATTCAGCAAATTGGTTCTAATTTAAAACTGAACAGTAAATTTGGTTTTAAAAATGTTTCTGATTGGGAAAATTTTGAAGTAATTTCTGAAGACATAAAACCAACCGATTTTATTATTGTCAATTTATCTCGAAAAGGTTCTGTTTCTTACCAATCAATCTTTGATAAATTGCCAACAAAGTTTGAAAAGTATTTTGACAGCAATAATGTAATGCTTGTTTATCCGCAAGACGACAGAAAAGAAAGCGCAATGGATGCTTACGAAGATTTTACTGCATCGCCTTTAGCAAAAGGTATTGAAGCGATAGAACAAATCGGGCGTGGTTTAGGAAGTATTTTGAAGAAAGGCTAAAATCGAATCTTCATGAAAATTTCAACTATTTTGCTTGTTTTGGCTCTCGCTTTTATTTCTTTGAATTGCAATAAAGTTAAAGAAGATGTGAATTTAAATTCTGAAATAGCATTTAAGAATGATAGCGTTGTAAAACCTGTAAAAATAGAATTGCCTGAGAGTTTTGACGAATTCAATAAAAAATTCCATTCTGATTCTCTTTTTCAGGTTTCGAGAGTTGATTTTCCAATTGAAGGACAACATGTTTCAGGTTTTGAGCAGTACAATTGGACAAGAAAGAATTGGCAGTTTCAAGCAATTCCCGTTGCCGAAAAATCGGAAATAGAAGAATATCAGCATTCATTAGTAAAAACAGATACCTTAATTACAGAAAGATTTTGGATTCCTGACAGTGGTTTTGAAGTAGAAAGACAGTTTAAACTCATTCAGAATAAATGGTTTTTAATTTATTATAACGACATAAATTTATAGTATATGGAGACTTTAGATGAGATTTTGCAGAAGTATCGTTTTCCTAAAAGAAAAATAGAATCTTCAGTTGATATTGAAGATATTCAAGCACATTTAAAATTTGATCTTCCTGAAGATTATGTTTTTTATGTCGAAAATTATCTTGGAATCGATCAGTTTATTGGAGCTGAGTTTATAAAACTTTGGAGCCTAGAAGAAATTATTAATGCTAATTTGGAATATCATATTTTTGAAAAACTGCCCCAAACATTAGCAATAGGTACAAATGGAAGTGGAGAATTTATTGGAATTGAATTTGAAGATGATAATTCTTTAAAAATTATTCTTTCGCCTTCTATAGATTTGGACACAAAGTATCATGTTGAAATAGGAAATTCATTTACAGATTTTCTCCTTCGACTTGATAATGGAGTAGAATGGTTTTTATAAATTTAAATAGATTATATGAATCACAATGTTAAATCTATCAGACCGTTTATTGGCGCTAAGAACTTTGAAGTTTCAAGAAGTTTTTATCGTGATTTAGGGTTTGAAGAAACAGTTTTAGAATCTAATTTTTCAGTTTTTAAAACAGGAGAAATCGCTTTTTACCTCCAAGATTACTATGATAAAAGCTGGATTGAAAACACTATGGTTTTTCTTGAAGTGGATAATGTCGAACGATATTATAGCGAACTTTTTGCTCTAAATCTTCCTGAAAAATATGAAGGAGTAAAATTAACTCCGATAAAATATTTAGATTGGGGGAGTGAATGTTTTCTGCACGATCCTTCGGGAGTTTTATGGCATTTTGGGAAATTTAAGTAAATCACCTCAATCCAAAATCACCCAAAACGCGTGTCGTACTTTTACGCTGATACCAATCATTGTAAACCAATTCTAAGTTTTTAACCTCAAATTCTCCAAAATCATAATCACGAAATTTTTCGGCTATTTCTATTAATTTTTTCGGATCATGGAGTTTTTCCTGAAAACGCATTACAGTTGAATGTGCTGTAGATATAGAATAACGGCTGTCTATACTTTGTTGTAATCCTGAATTTTTGAAATTTTCGCGAAGTCTATTTCGTAAATTATTTAGAGTTTCATCGCTTGGAAATCCTTGAATCATAAGAGCAGACGGAGAAGCAGTTACTCCTTTAAAATGAATTTGAATTTTCTCAACATCAACAAGGCTTCTGCAGATTACTTCTATATATTCCTTTGCCGAAATCTGATTTAAAGTAAAATCAGAAGAACAAGAAATAATAGACATAACTGTAATATGAATATCTGAATCAGGGTAAAAATATTGCTCAGGTTCTGCTTTTCTTAATTCGTTTAGGAACGAGTGAATATTTGCTTTAATTTCATCATTTGGTCGAATAAGCAACGTGATTCCAAAACGAGAATCGGATTCATTTTTAAGTTCAGAATCAATTGAATATTTTCCTATCGAAATAATCTCAGAAGAGGTTTTGTAAAGTTGGTCGTAGTGTTGGGTTAAATTCATTTGTGGTTTTATTTCTTTTTGGCTTTTGCCAGATTTTCTTTGACTCTAAATTTTACAATTTCAGTAATTAAGTCATAAGGCATTGGGTCTTTGAGAGGAAATTGTACAGAACCTTTTCCCGATTTATATTTAGAGAGTTTTGCAGCAAAAGCTTCATGTCCGCTTGGCAAAGCATAAAGTCCGATATGGTTTTTAAAAGCAGCAAAATAAACTACAATTCCATTTTGCTCAAAAGCGGGCATCGAATAACTAATTTTCTCTTTAGCATCAGGCGCCGCTTTCTGAATGGTTATTCTAACTTTCTCCAAAATTTCTTGAACATCATTCGGAAATCCGCCAATGTATTCATCTATATTTTCTGGTTTTTTAACTTCCATGACATTTTTTTGTTTCAGGTTTCAAGTTTCAAGTTGCTTTTCTTTGTGGCTAGTTTTTTAACCGCAAAGGGCGCAAAGTTATTTTATTAAGAGACTAAATAGAATCTAGATATAAAGTTCGCAAAGTTT
>NZ_DHEI01000107.1:5031-8797 GCF_002399805.1 Flavobacterium sp. UBA4854 | reverse complement strand
TTAAATAAGATTAAGCAAGTCCTTTTGGAAAACGATCCAAAACCAAATTCAGTTGTAAATTATGTTCTAAATAAGCTTTTGCTCCAGCCAAAACCAAAGTAAAGCCTTCAGTCGAATTACGAACCTGATCTATAATTTTATCGGTGTCTCCATGAAAACCAGAATTGGTAATACTCACAAAAGTTTCACTTTCGTTCAACGGATTAAAAACCCATTCTACCAATGTAATTTCGTCAGGATTTCCCCATTCAATAACAATTTTTTTATTTTCTTGAAGTACAATTGTCGTAACAGAAAGAGAAAAACCATACATTTCCCAAGTCCATTCTGTTTTTTGATTTTCTTCTAATTTTCCAGATCCTTTTGTAAACCAAAATTTACTCGTAATCTGCGGATCAATAAAAGCCTGAAAAACTTCTGAAACAGGCTTTCTTATCAGCATTTCTGCCTTTGCATATTTGTTGTTTTCTGTTTTCATTTTGTTTGAAGTTAATTACTTAGATGTAACGAGGAAATGTAAATATAACTCTAAAATTTGTATTGAGATCTTAAGTTCTGACTTATAACTTTTTTTTATCAATCCACTTTCCGACAGTGGGCGCAGTGTAATTTTTCATTTGATCTAATAAATCATCAATAGAATCGCTAACCAAAAGCATTTTTTGATTGACTTCTTTTAATAATCCTTTTTCTGTCATAGTTTGCAATAGCGTTATTAGAGAATCATAATAGCCATTTACATTCAAAATTGCGATTGGTTTTTTATGCAAACCTAATTGCGCCCAAGTCAACATTTCGAAAAGTTCTTCTAGAGTTCCAAAACCACCTGGAAGTGCGATTACACCGTCACATAAATCGTTCATTTTGGTTTTTCTTTCATGCATGCTCTCGACCAAAATCAATTCGGTTAAACCTAAATGAGCGATTTCTTTCGATCTTAAAAAATTAGGAAGCACGCCAATTACTTTTCCGCCAGCATTTAATGCGCCATCTGCAACAGCGCCCATTAGACCGACATTTGCACCGCCATAAACTAATTCTATATTTTGTTCGGCTAAGGTTTTGCCTAAAGCGATTGCTTGTTCTTCGTAAATTTTTTCAGTGCCAAAACTCGAAGCACAGAAAACGGTTATTCTTTTCATCTTTTTATTTTTTTGAGAAGAGAAAGATTCAAGAAGAAAGAGGCAAGAAGTTTTTTTTTTTAAGACTCTTTTTTCTTGACTCTTTCTTCTTTTATTTAGCTTTTTCTTTCTTCAATTCATATTCAAAATAAGGCACTTCGGTACCATTAATAGTAAAGGTCAGTTCATTGATTTTTTCTGCGCCTAGTTTTAAAACTGCCTTTTGAGAACGGAAGTTTTCTGCCCCAACATGAAAAAGTACCGAATTAACATGTTGAAAAGCATAATCCATCATCAACTTTTTATTTGAGTTATTGTAAGGACCGCCCCAATATTTTCTAGTAATAAAAGTATAGCCAATTCCGATACTTGATTTTTCAGGATTGTAATCGTAGAAACTCGTTGTTCCCATTATTTCATTGGTTTGTTTATCGAGAATTAGGAACGGACTTTTTGTAAGTATCAGATCAAAATAAGCTCTAAAAACATCTCTTTCATGTCGATCCTTCGCAGGATTTTGTTCCCAAATTAACGGATCAGAAGCTGCTTTAAATAATGCTTCGAAATGTTCTTCTTTTAAAGGAACTAACTTGGAGATTTCATTTTCTAAGAAATCTGGCTGTAAATTGAAGTTATTTATTGTCATGTTTTTTTAATTATTTTTAACACAAAGTTTGTCATTTCGAGGAACGAGAAATCTTCGCAAGAAACTCCACAACGAGAATCAATCTTTGTCGAGCAACTTGCGAAGATTTCTCGTTCCTCGAAATGACAAGATTATCTATAAGAAAATTAAATCTGTTTAATCTGTACGCAAGAAACATTCTCCATTTTCACTTCTTTTCCTACTTTTTTTAATAGTCCAGTTTTCGAATCTCTTTTAAAAACAATTACATTTCCGGTTAAAACATTCGACGCAACCAAAAATTTTCCGCTTTCATCGAGAGCAAAAATTCTCGGATGCTTTCCTAAAGTTGATTGATAGCCAATGTTTTTTAAAAGACCATTTTCATCGATAGAGAAAATGGCAATATTGTTTTCTTTGCCGCGATTCGTTGCGTATAAAAATTTTCCATCAGGAGAAATATGAATATCAGAACTTTCAAAGCCATCTTTTATTTTATCTGAATGCGTAACAATGCGTTGGATTTTATTTAAAACACCATTTTCATAACTGTAAACGCTGACTTGTCCAGCCATTTCTTCAATGCAATATCCATATTTTTGATTTGGATGAAAGGTTAAATGTCTTGGACCAGCTTCTAAATCGGTTTTCGTAAACGGATTTTTAGTTTCTACTAATGGCTTTTTCAGATTTTCATCAAAAGCATAACAGCGTATTTTGTCGGCTCCTAAATCGGGCAAAAACAAATAATCGCATTGCGGAGAAAATACCGCCGAATGTACGTGAGATCTAGTTTGTCTGTCTTTATTTACGCTTCCGTCCATATACTGAAAATTCTGGGCAATCGAATCAATTTTACCATTTTCTAAAATAGGATAGACAGAAACACTTCCTTCTGTATAATTGGCATTGGCAAGCCATTTTCCTTTTTTGTGAACACTGACATAAACAGGGTTTTCGCCACCGCTTCTTTGACTGTTCAAAAAAGTCAAAGTTTTTGCTGACGGATTAAATTCAAAACTGCTTACGCTTCCTGCATTTGGCGTTTTAGTGTCTGTGCAGGCATAAACATATTTTCCGTTTGGCGAAACCGTCAAATAAGACGGATTTATAATGTTTTTGGCTGAAGTAAATTTGGTCAATTTTCCGTTTAAGGTATCCAATTGATATACTTGAATAGCTTCAGCAGTTTTATCACGATTGTAAGACCCTAAAAATACATAGGTGTTTTGAGAAAAGACATTAGTTATTAAAAGGAAGAAAAAGGATAGAAATATTATTTTTGGTTTCACGGTTTTTAGTTTGTTTCAGGTTTTAAAGTTTCATGTTTCAAGTTTTGCTCATTTTTGTCAGGCTGAAGGAAGTCGAAGCTCTAGTGTCAATTGTAGCGCCCTTCAACTTCGCTCAGGGTGACATTGCATGGATTTATAATTCTTTTTAGAATTCATAATTCATAACATTAGTTAACCCCTTTCCACCACTGTTTAAATTCTTGTTTATCATTTTTCAATTCAACAATTTCGCCAATCATTGGTGTAATTAACGGAATCGGATTTTCAGACAAACTATTCAATTCGGTTACTTTTTTCAAAGGTTCGTCCCAAGCGTGAAGTGATAATGAAAACTTAGAAGAATGTACCGGAAATACTCTTTTTGTTTTCAGGTCTTTCATGGCTTTTATCACATCTTGAGGTAAATTATGAATATATTTCCAACTTTCGTTGTATTGTCCATTATCAATTAAAGCAATATCAAACGGTCCGTATTTTTCGCCAATTTCGGCAAAATGCTTGTCGTAGCCACTGTCTCCGCCCAAATACATTTTAAAATCCTTGCTTTCTAAAACAAAAGAAGTCCAAAGCGTATTGCATCTTTTAAAACCTCTACCCGAAAAATGTCTTGATGGCGTGGTGTGAATTGTTAGATTTTCATCTAATTCTATTTTAGAATACCAATCTTTCTCAATAATATTTTCAGAAGGAAATCCCCAGAATTCCAAGTGCGAGCCAACACCAAGAGC
>NZ_DHEI01000107.1:0-4865 GCF_002399805.1 Flavobacterium sp. UBA4854 | reverse complement strand
AAATGATCGTAATGATCGTGCGTAATTAGCAAATAATCAATTTCAGGGAGATCATCGACCGTATAAATATCAGTTCCTTTAAATGATTTTGTTGTTCCTGGAATAGGAGAGGCGTTCCCGCTAAAAACGGGATCTATTAAAAAGCGTTTTCCTTCCAACTGAATAAAATAAGACGAATGCCCAAACCAAACTAAAGCATCCTGATTTAATGGGAGTTCTTTTAAGTTGGTTTTTACTGACGGAATTAAATCTGTCGGAATTTTTCGATCTACTTTCTTGAAGAAAAATTCAAATAAAACTCCAGCCATAGTTTTGCCTTCGGCGAGATCGGGTGTAAGGCTCTGGTTTTCGAATTTTCCGTTTTTATATTGCGGCGAATTTTGAATTTGAACTAGTCTTTCTCCCGAAGGCGCTTTTCCGAATTTTGGATGTTGAAGAAAAATATAAATTGCAAAAGCAATCAGGAATAATAGAATTAGGAATGTTGTCATTTATTTTGAGGATATAAATTTTGGGTATATTCAATTGAAAGTAAAATTATCTTTTTTAAGATTTCAATATCAATATCTGTGAGTTTTTTAATGTAAATGCATGCCTTAGACGAAGTATGTTTTCCAAGTTTAGATAAAAGTTCTTCTCTTTTTTCTTCTGGCAGATAAAAATAAACGGTCATGGCTGTTTTTCTTGGCGAAAAACCAGCCAACGGCGCATCGCCTTCGTGACCGCTGTCGTATTTGTAATGATAGCTTCCAAAACCAATAATGCTTGGACCCCACATTTTGGGTTCAAAACCAGTTGCTTTTTGAATTATTTTTAGAAGTTCAAAAGCGTCGCTTTTTTTAACTTCATTTTCGACAGCGTTAATAAAATCAGTAACGCTACTTTGAGTTTCTGTAGTTTTATTTTTTGCCATTTTGTCTACGATTTACTTAATAAATCACTTTTAAAAAGGATGTTTTTGATTTTAAATTCAGAAGCATAAAACAAATTAGAATCTTCGGGCATCTGATTTTCTAAAACAATTAAGCTTACATCACTGTCAGGAAAATACAGGTTTACAGCAGAAAATCCGTTGCCAAGGCCAGTATGGCCAAAATATTTTACAGGTTCTTTTTCTATAATTCTTAAACCGTAACCATATCCTTCTTTCACTTTTCCGAAAAAGTTATGTTGATTTTGAATTGTATACGATGTCATTAATTTGTATGATTCGGGTTTTAGAATTTTTCCTTTGTGAAGGTTGTTATTCCAAATTAAAAGATCATTTACAGTAGAAACAAGACCGCCTGAAGGCACTTTGTATGGAGAGATTAAATTATTCTCTGCCTTTTCTAAATTATTGCCGTTAGAGATATATCCTGTAACTAAATTTTTATCGCTGTCTTTTGAATAGCAAAATGTATTATTCATTTTAAGCTTTTTAAAGAGCTCGTTTGCTAGTTCTGAATAGCTTTTTTTGGATACCGATTCGAGAATTTGACCCAATATAGGATAACCTTCATTGCCATATTTAAAATCGCTTCCTGGTTTAAAAAGTAAAGGCTTTTGTAAATCAGTGATTCCATGTGAATGATTTAATAACTGATGTACTGTAATAGTATCTGCCCATGTCTGCTTTAAATTGGGCAGGTATTTTTTTATTGGATTATTGAGATCAATTTTACCTTGTTCTACTTCTTTTAAAACCAAAGTAGCAGTAATTTGTCTGGTAATAGACATAATTTCAAATTGGCTATCTAGATTTAAAGGTTTTTTGGTTTCAAAATTCGTAAATCCTTCAGCCTTTGAATAAACTGTTTTGCCATTTTTCGCAATCAAAATCACGCCAGTAAATTTCGGATTGGTATTTTGAAGTAAACTATCAATACTTTTTTTATAATTGTCTTTTGTCTGTCCTGAAGAATGGCAACTGGTTAAGATTACTAGTAGTAATAAGGAAATTTTAGGGATTAAGTCCATTTATTAATTGTGGATTGTAAGTTGCAAATTATGAATTGTTTGTAATTTATTATTAGTTAAAACATTCCGTTTTCGTTAATAGAATCTTTTGGGACAGGTTGTCCTAGATCCCAGAGTTCGACGATTTTATCCGATTCGAATTTGAGAATATGCACAACAGCAAAACCAATATCTGAAGGCGTTTGTTTGAGGTGTGAATGCACAGCAACTAAGTTATCGTCTTCTAGAATATGATGAATTTTAAAAACCTTATTCGGATTTGTTCTGGCAGATTCTTCCATGGCAAGCATTAAAGTGTCTGCATCGCCTTTGAAATAGGCGTTGTGATGTTTGAAATTCTTTCCGACATACAATCGAAAACCTTCATGAGGATGCCCTTTTGCTGCTAATTTCAAGAAGTTTTTAGCGATTTCTTTCCTAGTCATGATTCAAGATTTAAAAGCAAACTAAGTTAAGAAATAAAGCGCTACAAATTTTGCAGAAAAGGATTGTAAATTTATAAAATTAAAGGGCTTCCGATTTTATTTTATTCAGATCTACGCCTAGTTTGGTAAATTCTTTTTCGCCCAATTCGGTTATGTAGAAATGCTTGTCTGTCGAATTGTTTTTTGCAATCCATTTTTTAGCTGCAAATGTCTCTAAAAGCAATTCGCCCAATTTGCCACCAATATGTTCGTAGCATTTTTTTGCTGGTTTTATTGTTTTGTCGCTCATATTATTTTTTCTTTTTTAAAGCAATTCTAGAAGCTAAATATGCCATCGGAATGTAAGCAAAAATTAAATCGGCAAAACCAAACCAAATAGGAGAAGGCAAAGTAAAGACCGTAACTATACCACCAAATAAGAAGAAAGCTCCAATACCGAAAGCTAGTTTTGTTTTGTGTTTAATTGCGGCAACAGCAGTTGTCAACGCTCCTGCAAAAGTTCCGATTGCGTGTGCTAAAAATGGAAAAAGAAAATGCTTTGGTTCAAATAAATGCATGGTTGCCTTTAAGCCTTCGGTAGTGCTAACATCTGCGCCATTTGGGGCCGGAATTATAGAGCCACTTAGTAAAATGATGCTCATATTGACAATACTACCAATAACTAGACCTGCAATTACAGCCAAAGTATTTCTTAAAAATGGATTCATAATTTTCGCTTTTTAAGCTAACGAATTTATGAAAAATAAAGCAATTAGTTAAATGATTGTCTGAATTCTAAAGGCGAAGTATTTGTTTTGGTCTTGAATAATTTACTAAATGATTGCTGATGTTCAAAACCAAGTTCAAAAGCAATTTCGCTAATAGATAACGTAGTGGTCGAAAGCTTTTCTTTTGCTTTTTCAATCAATTTGTTGTGAATGTGCTGTTGTGTACTTTGGCCCGTATGCATTTTTAACAATGCACTTAGATAATTAGGAGAAACGTTTAAATTTTCGGCTATAAAGTGTACCGTCGGAAGTCCTTTCTGTTTTAAAGAATCATCAGAAAAATGGTCTTCGAGCAATTTTTCTAAACGCGCTAAAATCTGATGGCTGCTGATTTTTCTAGTAATAAATTGTCTGTTATAAAATCTTTCAGCGTAAGTCAAAAACAATTCGATTTGCGCAATAATTACATCTTGGCTAAACTTATCAATATTAGACTGGTATTCCTGCTGAATATTTTTTATGATGTCTATTAGCATGTTTTCTTCTTTATCAGAAAGATGAAGTGCTTCATTGACTGCATAACCAAAGTAATCATATTGTTTGATTTTCTGCGCAAGCGGTGTATTCCAAAGAAAATCAGGATGAATCAATAATGACCATCCTGTGTGTTGCATTTCGTTATTTCCTTCAATAGAAAAAACTTGTCCTGGCGAAAGAAAAATTAAAACTCCTTCTTTAAAATCGTATTCCTGCTGGCCATAACGCATTTTTGCGTTGGCATTTCTTTTTAAAGCAATCGAATAAAAATCCAGCATTAAGCTTTTTGGTTCTTCGTCATTAAGATATTTTAAATCTTCAAAATTGTAAACGCTCACCAAAGGATGTTCAGGTTTTGGCAAATTTCTAAAATCATGAAATTCGCTTATTGTTTTAAATCGAAGAGGTTGCTGATTTGCCATAATACAAAGTACTTAATTTTGGTTGAAAATAGAAGCAAATTCTTTTGCATAATCTGCCAGTTTTGTTTTTCCTAAAACTGCAGGACGATTTCTATAATAATCTTCACCAAGCAAACCGCTGTAAAGCGCAGCATACATTTCTACCAAACCTTGTGCAATTTTAGGTTGCATTCCAACAGCAATTAATCCGTTTAGTGTTTCTTCGTCACTTATTAATTTCCATTTTAGATCTGGATTGCCAATTATATCGCCCAAAATTTTTGCGGTTTGATCTCCAGTAAGCTCTTCGCTTGCTACATAACGTATTTTTTTTCCGTCGAGCGGAGTTGTAAGCTCTTCTGCAATTGCTTCGGCTATATCGTTTGGAGAAACCCAAGGAATTAATTGATCTGCTCCATAATTAGCAGCTATAATTCCTTGATTTTTAATCATCGGAATATAAGCCAGCAAATTGTAGTAAAAAGAAGTTGGACGCATAAATGTTATCGAAACATCTGAAAGTTTGTTTAAAACGGCTTCGATTTCATTATAACGCTGAATGATTCCAGAACCTTGCTCTAAATGCGCACCAATACTGCTTAAAAACACTACGCGCTTTACACCAGATTTTGAGATAGCTTCTGCATAATTATTTCCAATTGTGCGAGTAAAAGCATCTAAATCAAGATTCGGATCAAAATAATTTGCACGCGGAATCATGCAATATACAGCATCTGCTCCTTTAAAAGTTTGAGTTAAAAAAACAACGTCATTTATTGAAAACCTTGGAGCGCAAGCCGCAATTGGTTCAGTAAATGACGTTGTTTTTTTAACTC
>NZ_DHEI01000006.1:1636-9527 GCF_002399805.1 Flavobacterium sp. UBA4854 | reverse complement strand
ATTCCTTTTGATCCTATGGAAATTGCGCTTCATGACATCTATAAAAAATTTGCAGAAACAGATATGACGGCTCATTTTAGAATGATTCACGAATATCCTTTATCGGGCAAACCTCCAATGATGACACATGTATTTGAAGATTCTTCAGGAAATAGAATTATTGCGGCTAAAGGTGCGCCTGAAGCAATTTTAGAGGTTTGTAGCCTTTCTGAACAAGATAAACAGAAGATTATAACCGCGATGGATCAATTGACGAGCAAAGGCTACAGAGTGCTTGGTGTGGGACAGGGAAATTTGCAGGGAAATAATTATCCTGACAAACAGCAGAAAATCTTATTTACTTTTAAAGGACTTGTTGCTTTTTATGATCCTCCAAAAGATAATATTTCAGAAGTGCTTCAGTCTTTTTATGCAGCAGGAATTGCCGTCAAGATTATTACTGGAGACAATTTGAAAACGACTAATGCTATCGCGCAGCAAATTGGTTTTGTTGGTTCTGAAAAAGCTATAACTGGAGATGAACTAATGAAATGGAGTGATCAAGAACTGCAAAACAAAGTAATGGATATTAATATTTTCAGTCGAATGTTTCCA
The DNA here is from genome assembly GCF_002399805.1 of Flavobacterium sp. UBA4854. Classification (NCBI taxonomy): domain Bacteria; kingdom Pseudomonadati; phylum Bacteroidota; class Flavobacteriia; order Flavobacteriales; family Flavobacteriaceae; genus Flavobacterium; species Flavobacterium sp. UBA4854. The sequence continues at coordinate 8,933 of NZ_DHEI01000006.1, read as the reverse complement.
GATGCTAAATTGAGAATTGTAAACGCTCTTAAAGCTTGTGGGCAAATTGTTGCCATGACAGGAGATGGAGTTAATGATGGGCCTTCGCTAAAAGCTGCTCATATTGGAATCGCTATGGGGAAAAAAGGAACAGCAATAGCAAAAGATGCCGCATCGCTTATCCTTACTGAAGATGATCTTTCAAAAATGGTTGATGCCGTAGCAATGGGGAGAAAGATTTATACGAATCTAAAAAAAGCAGTTCGATACATTATATCTATTCATATTCCAATAATTCTCATTGTCTTCATTCCGCTTGCTTTAAGATGGATTTATCCTAATATATTCAGTCCGCTTCATGTTATTTTGCTTGAACTAATTATGGGGCCAACTTGCTCCATTATATTTGAAAACGAACCTGCTGAAGCAGATACAATGAAGAGGGGACCAAGGCCGATGCGTACAGATTTTTTTAATTTTAAAGAATTGACGGCAAGTATTATTCAAGGGATTGCAATAACTTTAGGATTGTTGCTTTCTTATCAATGGGCGATATACAATCAATGGAATGAAAACATTACACGTAGTATGGTTTTTTTAACTTTAATTACTTCCAATATTGTTTTAACGCTGGTTAATAGATCATTTTATTATTCGTTATGGACAACATTCCAATACAAAAATATCCTTGTCTCCATAATAATAGGCATTACTATTTTTTTGACGATATTGTTATTTGCTATTCCTTTTTTGCGTTCTCTTTTTAATTTTGAACTTATTACACTTTCTCAAATGTTTTTTTGCATCGTGACAGGCTTAGTTTCAGTATTGTGGTTTGAAGTTGTGAAATATTTTAGGAGAAGATAAAAGACACATTTCTATAACAGACTCATTTTTTAATGTTTCGTAATTAATTTGCTTTGATCTCTAAACTCACTTGGTGTAAATCCCATTTTGCGTTTGAAAGTACGGTTGAAATTAGAAATGTTATTAAATCCGCTATCGTAACATATCTCTTTAATAGACTGTTCAGATTCAAATAATAATCTTGCGGCAAGCCCCAATCTTAAATCAGTAACATAATCTGAAAAAGAACTATTAGTACATTTTTTAAAATAATGGCTAAATGCCGATTCTGACATATTAACTAGATCGGCAACTTCTTTTAGCTGAATTTTATTCTGAAGGTTGTCTTTAATAAAATCATTTACTTTTTCGATTTTATGGCTTTCAGAAAAACTATAATAATCTACATAAGAATGCGAGGAAAGGCTTTTTGTGTTTTTTGCAATCGCTAAATCATGTAATATAGATAAGAAGTTAAGCAAAGAGTCAAAATCTTGTGAATCTGATAACTGCAGTATTTTAGGCTTAAGCGCTTCAATAGTTTCTTTAGAAAAAGCAATTCCTCTTTTAGATCTTTCTAATAACTCGCGAATCGGAAGAGCTAATTTTCGATTTAAAGTCTTTTCAGAAAACAAATCTTCATGAAACTGTATCGTAACCACATGCGCCTCAGTGTTTTCTTTTATTCCTGTCCATAAATGAGGAGTGTTTGAACCTATAAGTGCCATATCGCAATCTGTATATTCTATGACAGAATCTCCAATAATTCTTTTTCCTGAAGAATTCAAAACCAAATTAAGTTCTATTTCAGGATGAAAATGTAGCGGAAAATCAAATTTGGCATTCTTATGATTTAATACTATAAAGAAGTCATCTTCTGAAATAGGTACTAATTCTCTTAGGATATTGCGTTTTTCGTTCATAATAGTATTATAATATTTCATTTGGAGAATAAGAAACTTGTTCAAAAATAAATAATATTTTTCTGTTATATGCTATTTTGAGTGCAAATAAAAATTATTTGTTCATATAAAGAACATGTTTGTTGTTAAAAGTATTATTTATTATTCATGAAAGTATTACTATTTGATGGTATTTACAAAACCGTTACGAAAACGAAGTAGTTAATTTGTCTCGAAACTATTAACTAATCTTTAACCAATCAAACAATGAAAAAAAAATGGACAAAAAGTATACTTTTTTGTATTCTGTTTGTTAGCGCATTTTCAGCTTACAGTCAGAATATAATTAAAGGTACAGTTGCAGACGAAACAGGTCTCACTATCCCCGGTGTAAATATCAGCGTGGAAGGATCTTCTAAAACGGCCTCAACAGATTTCGATGGAAAATTTGAAATTAATGCTCCGGCAAATGCAGTTTTATCTTTTTCTTTTATGGGTTTCGATACTCAAAAAATTTCCGTTTCAGGAAAAAATACTTTGAATGTTGTTTTAAGAGCAGCTTCGCAAAATCTTAAAGAAGTTGTCGTTATCGGATACGGCTCTGTTAAAAAAGCAGATCTTACCGGTTCTGTAAGTACAGTAAAAACGAAAGCTTTAGAAGATATTCCATCAAATTCTGTAGAACAGGTACTGCAAGGACGAGTTGCTGGATTACAAGTAACAACTTCTCAAGACCCAGGATCGACTTCGACAGTAAGAATCAGAGGAGGAAGTTCGCTTAGAGGTTCAAACGCTCCATTAGTAGTATTAGACGGATTTCCATTAGGAGATGCAGGCGATTTAAAACAAGTAAATGTTGCAGACATTGATAAAGTAGACGTATTAAAAGACGCTTCGGCTTCTGCAATTTACGGTTCTAGAGGTGCAAACGGAGTAATTATTATTACTACTAAATCGGCCAAGAAAGGAAAAACACAAATTTTAGTGCAGCAGCAATCTACATTTTCTGAATTTAATTCAGAGTTGAATTTGTGGCGCGATCCTGTTTTAATGGCACAATTGAGTAACGAAGGAAGAATCAATGGCGGACAGCAACCTTTATATATCGGAGCAAAGAATTCTAATGGTGTTTATTATCCGTCTATTCAGGAATTGCAGTCAGGTTCATGGCCTTATTTCACAAAATGGGACGATGTAACCTTTAGAAACATGCCATTAGGAAACAACACTATCGTGAGCATTAATAGCGGAACAGACAAAACAAGTTTCAACCTAAGCGGAAATTATTACAGTGAGCAAGGTGTTTTTGTAAAAGACGGTTATAGCAAAGGCGGTTACAACCTTCGTATCAAACACGATGTTTTTGACAATTTTACAGTAAGATTTTCAAATATTGTAAGTAAAGGAAAAAGAGATTCAAATGGCGGTTTAGCTTATTGGAGAAATCCTATTTTCCCAGTTTACGACGAAAATGGAGAGTATTACATGATTGGTCAAAACGATTATACACATCCGGTGGCAATTACAAATCTTCGTCAGAACGAAACCAAAACTATAGATGTAATTACTTCTGCCGCTTTAGAATGGCAAATTATACCAGAATTGCGATTAACATCAAGATTGAATTATAAATACGGCTCTTCTGTAAATGATCAATATTTTCCAAGTAAATATACCGAAACTGGCGATTTCAACAACGGGGCTGGTTACATCAATAACTGGGAAGGTCAGAATTTTGTTTCAGAGACTTTTGCCAACTTCAATAAAACATTCAATAAACATGATTTTGGTATAACAGGCGGTTATACATATGAAAGTTATGTATCGAGAAGTTCAGGACTTGGTGCATTTGATTTTGTGAATGAAACTTTAGGAAATGAAAACATGGGAGCTGGAAATCCTGAGAGAAATACAGTTTCTAACGGAAAAATTGAAACCAAATTAGTTTCTGGAATTTTCAGAATGAATTACGCTTACGCTGATAAATACTTGATGACGCTTACAGGGCGTGCAGATGGTTCTTCAAAATTTGGTAAAAACAATCAATGGGCATTTTTCCCTTCAGGTGCATTAAGCTGGAAAGCACACAACGAAGAATTCATCAAAAAGTTAAATGTATTTGATGAGCTAAAATTCCGTGCGAGTTATGGTATTTCAGGAAATCAAGGAATCAATCCATATCAGACTTTAAGCCGTTATGGTGTGAGCCAATATTACGATAACGGAAGTTGGGTTTCTGCAATTGGGCCTGGATATGTTGTGGGCACAACAGGGCAAGACGGGATTGAAAAACTTTGGGGCGGAATTCCAAATCCAGATTTGAAATGGGAAACCACAGCACAAAGCGATTTTGGGGTTGATATTTCGATCTTAAAAAGCCGATTAAATATCGTATTTGATTATTATAACAAGCGTACAAAAGATCTTTTGAGAGAAAGAATCTTAACGCCTTCGTCTGGATATGATAGAATTTGGGTAAACGATGGAGAATTGACCAATAAAGGTTATGAAATTACATTAGACGGCGAAATCTTCAAAAATAAAGATTGGCAAATTAATGCTTCTGTAGTGTATTCTAAAAATAAAAATCAAATCGTAAGTCTTGGATCTGTTGAGCAATCTGGATTAAATGTTGATCCGAATACAGGAATGCAATATGAATATTCTGGGAACAGTCTAGAGCAGTTTAGACAATTTCCCAATCTTTTGGCAATTGGTCAGCCAGTAAATGTTTTCTACGGATATAAAACAAACGGAATTGTTCAAACGCTTCAAGAAGGAATCAATGCAGGTTTAGACGGTCAATTGGCTCAGCCTGGAGAATTTAAATATGTAGATATAAATGGCGACGGAGTTGTAGATACAAAAGACCAGACAATTATTGGAAACCCAAATCCTGATTTTATGGCGAGTTTCAATATGACACTAAAATACAAACAGTTCGATTTTAGCTTCTTTTTAAATGGCGTTTTCGGTCAAGATGTCTTAGATACACAAGCATTCAATCAGCCAAGCAATACGCCATTGCGTTGGACATTAGACAATCCGACAAATGATTATCCAAGTTTAAGAGACGGAAGAACAGTTAAATTTTCAGATTGGTGGGTAAAAGACGGCTCTTTTGTTAGAATTCAAAACATCACATTGGGGTATACTTTAAAACCAGTAAAAAGCGCATTTCAAAGTGTACGCTTGTATTTAAATGCAAACAATGTATACACCTTTACCAAATTTGATGGTTACGATCCAGAAGTTGGAACAGACGGAATTTACTGGGGAGGATATCCTAGATTGAGCAAATGGACATTTGGATTGGACTTAACTTTTTAAAAAACTACTATGAAAACAAGATATAAAATAGCAACAATGGCACTGTTGATGAGTGTGTTTGCTTGCGATTTGAATGAAGAGCCATACGGATTTTATTCAGAAGATAATTTCTATAAAAGTGCTTCTGATGCTGAGTCTGCTGTAGATTATGCCTATGATGCCCTTACATTTTTAGAATATTCTAGAGCTATATTTTATGTAGGCGATTTGCCAACAGAAGAATGTGGTCCAAAAGGAGATGAAACGGCAGATAATCAGAACTTAGATAAATGGCAGGTTGGAACTTTTAGCACCAACAGAATGCTTGGAAATTATTTTAAATATGCATACATCGCTATTAATAGAACCAATGCAGTTATTAAAAATGTTCCAAACGGAAAATTTGAGCAAGATTTAAAAGATAAATTCTTAGGAGAAGCTTATTTCTTAAGAGCTTGGAATTATTTTAATCTGGTAAAGAATTTCGGAAAAGTGCCAATGCATACTTCGGTTGTAGAAACAGTAAGTCAGACTGCAGCACCAATGGCGAAAAACCTAGATGAAGTTTACGATTTTATAATTGCTGACGCCGAAAAAGCAATTGAACTTTTAAAAGTAAATCAAGCTTTAGGACGTGCAGATAAAGTGGCAGCACAAGCATTATTGGCAAAAGTATATTTGTATATCGCTTCTTCAAAAGAACATAATGTGCCACAATATGCTGAGATGAACAAAGATGTAGCAACTATGTATCAATTGGCTGCAAAAAATGCAGAAGATGTTATTGCAGGTCAAAGTGTTTATGGTTTTGAAAACAATCTTTTGAGTATTTACGATGTCGAAAAACCTTTAGGAAAAGAAAACATCTTTTTGCTTTCTATGGACAGAACAGGAGCAACAGAAGGAGATTATTCTAAAATTTCAAAACTGTTTATTCCGTATATCGATGGCGCTACAATTTATCTCAAAAATCCAGACAATACCTATACAAAATCACATGATGGATGGAGTGTTTTTCAAACTTTAACGGGGTTCTTCAATAGTTTTGACAATTCAGATAAAAGAAAAACAGACTTATTTGTAACCACAACTTACGATGCTTCGGGAGTTGTTTCTGCACAGTATCCTGGAAAAATTGTATATCCGTTTACACGAAAATACATTGACCCAAACTTCATAGGAGACAAGACAAGTACCAAACCTTTTTTAATTCGCTTTAGCGAAGTAGCATTAACATATGCAGAAGCTGCAGGACCAACTACAGAATCTTACGCTTTAATCAATCAAATTAGAAACAGAGCAGGTTTAGGAAATTTAACACCTGGATTAAGCGTAGATAATTTCAGATTGGCAGTTTTAAACGAACGCTCTTTTGAATTGGCTTTTGAAGGAAATCGCCTTTATGATTTGCGTCGTTTCAATAAAGTATCTCAAGTTGTGCCAGAAGCTTCTGGAATAACGGCAGAACAAGCTGCATTCTATCCGATTCCGCAGACAGAAATTGATTTGAACACAGGATTATAATTTTAAAAATATACTATTATGAAAAGAATACTATACTTCTTGTGTGTTGTCACAGCGCTGGCGCAAACAAGCTGTCAGAACGATCCTTTGGAAGATATTGAAGAAGGAAAGTGGAATAATGAGCGCAATGTTTTGGATATAAAATTTGAAAACCAAGTAGGAAATGCTTCAATTGTGCGTGTTGATGATTTGACTGGTACAATCAATTTGGCAATCAATGTTGATGCTGTTCCAGACTTAAGCCATATCGTGATCAAAGAAATGGTTTTGTCTTACGGTGCAAATTCATCTATTAAAGAAGGTGAAGCTTTAAATTTTGAAAACGCGCAAAAAAGTGCAGAATTAACAGTAACATCTCCAACAGGAAAATCTAGAAAATATACGGTTGTAGCAAGCTCTTTTAGAGAATCACTTATTGGGACTTATGATATTGATAATTTGATTGTTTACGGAGGTACAGGGCCAGAATATGGAGGAGGAGCTGTTATGGCAATGACAGATAAACCTTGGATTTGGTCGGCAACCTTAGGTCCAGATAAAGAATTAGACAATCAGCTGATTTTTGAAATGACAGGAATTACAGAAGATGGAAATACTTACGGAACTGTAACCAATACAGCTGGAGCCGATGGTGCATATGCAGATTTTATTTATATCGGAGATCCTCAAACAGATGTAAAGAAATTCTACAGACAAATTCCAGAAGGAGAAGGAAAATGGCTGAGAAACTATGCTAC
>NZ_DHEI01000006.1:0-1376 GCF_002399805.1 Flavobacterium sp. UBA4854 | reverse complement strand
AAAATTTATTCTGATTATGACAAGTTCGTTAAAAAGCCAAGACGTTTTTGGATCGATGTAACCAAAAAAGAATAGGCAAAAAGATTGTAAATCACTCATATGAGACAAATAGTTTTAAAACTTACAGTATCATTTTGGTTAGTGACAGCAGTAATCAGTTGCTCGGCTTTGCCCGACGCAACTGTTGCTGTTGATAACAATACCATTATAAATGAAAATTACATTGGCAACGGAGTTCAGTGGGATCCGTACCAATTAGATTATGGAGAAAAACAGCTTAGCATTTCTAAATCGGACTGGCAGAAATTGTATGATCGTCTAGATTTTATGAAACCCCAATTTATAAGAGTCATGATCAATACAACTTCGGTAATTGAAAATGGGACTTTAAACGAAATTAAAAATTACCAGAATATTGCCCCAATTCTTGAATATTGCCAGTCCAGAAATGTAAAAGTTGTTTTAGGCGACTGGGGAGATCGTATGGTAAATAGTAAAACCAATACAATCACAGAAGCCAATTTGAAATTAGCAGCAAAATATCTTGATTTTCTAGTAAATCAAAAAGGATTTTCGTGCATTCATTATTACAATATGATCAATGAACCTAACGGTTTTTGGTCTTCTACGGATGAAAATTATGAACTCTGGAAAAATGCAGCAAGTTATTTTTGGTTAGAATTAAAAGCTTTAAATCTCGATAAAAAAGTTTCTTTATTAGGTCCCGATATTGCCATTTGGAAGGCAGATAAAGTAGATTGGATTTCCAATTCAGTTAAAGATTTAGGTGACGCAATTGGCGTTTATGATATTCACACGTATCCTTCTAAAATTACAGTCAATTCAGGTGAATATACTTCAATTCTAAAGGCTTATAAAAATGAGGTTCCCGCAGGAAAACCAATTGTAATGGGCGAAATCGGGTTCAAATTTGTAGAAAAACAAGACGAAGCTTTAATGAATGAAAACATAGAAAGAGCCAAAGCCAAACCGTATGCATCAGTCGAAGATTCGCAGATGTTTGTTTACGATTATGTTTATGGTTCTGATATGGCCGATGCTCTGATTCAAACCATTAATGCGGGCTATTCTGGCTCTGTTGCTTGGATGTTAGACGATGCGATGCATGCAAAAGAGCAGAAAAATAAACTCAAAGTCTGGGGATTCTGGAATATTTTGGGAGAAGAATATTTTGGCAAAAGCGAAGAAGAGGTTCGTCCTTGGTTTTATGCTTGGTCTTTACTAACCAAATATATGCCTTCGGGAGCTAAAGTACATAAGGTTTCGGTTGAAGGAAATCCAAATTTAAAAGCAATTTCGGTTTCAAAAGACGGAAAAAACATGATTGCCGTAGTCAATGTTTCTCATCAGGAAAC
>NZ_DHEI01000003.1:27146-33479 GCF_002399805.1 Flavobacterium sp. UBA4854 | reverse complement strand
AAAATAACTCCTAAAGCTATTGAGGTTTGATTTTCGTTCGATTTGATTACAGGGGAAATAGCGGCAATCGCGCTTCCTCCACAAATTGCTGTTCCGCAAGAAATTAAATGAGAAGTTTTTTTCTCTGTTTTAAGCCATTTCCCTAATAGAAATCCGAAAATCAAAGTGCTGAATATTGAAAAGACAGTTAAAACAAATCCTTCTTTTCCCGCTGAAACTGCGCTATTTGCGTTCATTCCAAATCCTAAACCTACTACAGAGAATTGCAATAAAAATGTAATTGCTTTGTGATTGAATTCTACAAACGGATTTCCAAAAAGGTTCACAATTAAAACACCCAATAAAAGTGCTACTGGAGGAGAAATAATCGAAAATAAACATAATAGAATTACGGCAAGAAAAAGTACTTGCTGTACAGATTGATTAATTTCAAATAATTGTGCTGATGTTTGTTCTTTTGTTTTCAAAATAAAAGTAATTGATATTTACTCTGCAAAGTTCTATTGTTTATCTTAAAAACGCTAATCGTAAATTGCAATTGGCTATAACTTCAAGTTATAATGAGATGCTAAATTCTGAATAAACAATTCTGATAGTGAGTCTGACTTTCCTTGTAAAGTTATGATGTAAAAATATCTTTCAATTGCTAATTGTTCGACATCTAAAACGATTAATTCTTTATTTTTCAACTCTTTACTTACAGCATGAATAGACATAAAAGCAAAACATTCTGAATTTAGCAAATATGATTTTATACTTTCTGTACTTCCTAATTGCATCTCGATTTGCAAATCTGTCAGTTTTAAGTTGGCTTTTTTTAATGCAAATTCTATAACTTCAAGTGTTCCAGAACCGCGTTCTCGAGTTATGAATTTCATTGATTTTAAATCAGTTATTGAAATTTCATTTTGTTGCACCAACGGATTTTTACTGCTACAGACTAAAACCAATTCATCTTTTAAAAACGGAATGTATTTTATGGATTGATTTTTAGATTGTCCTTCAACAATTCCGATTTCGATTTCTTTATTGATTAAAGCATTTTCAATTTGTTCTGTATTTCCATTCAACAAATTGACTTTTATGTCTTTTTGCTTTTGATGAAAACTAGCTAAAACTGGAGAAATAATATATTGCGAAATGGTTGTACTTGCTCCTAGTCTAAGCAAACCTTGACGTTCTTTATTGAAAGAACTCATTTCAAAGTCTATTTCGCGATAAATATCAAAAATACTTTTAGTATATTTTAGAAGAATTTTACCTGCTGGAGTTAAGGCGATTTTAGAACCGTTTCGCTCGAAGAGTTTGGTTTTATAGGTTTCCTCTAATTCATGGATATGTTTAGAAACTGCTGGCTGAGTGATATACAATTCTGTTGCCGCTTTAGTAAAATTAAGGCGGAGCGCAACGGTGTAGAAAACTTTTAGCCTGAAGTCCATAACTATTGTTTGGTTTAGTTTGTTTCATGTTTAAAGTTTCAAGTTATGCAAAAACTTTGAAACTTTATCTCTCTGAACCTTTGTAACTTTTAAAGCAATCCATTATACTTTCTAACAAACCATTCTGCTGTAAACAATGTAGCAATCAAAATCAATAACCAAACCCAGTCAATAATCGGGGTTTTGCTTGAGATATTTTTTTCGATTGATTTGTATTCTTTGTTTTCTAAAAGTGTATTAATCAATTGATCGGATTGATTTTCAAAGAAAGCTTTCCCTTCTGTTTGTTGCGCTAATTGCTGTAATTTAATTACGTCAGGATTTACGAATTGCTTTTCGATATCAAAATCTAAGATTTCAAAATGGCTTGCGTATGAAGTATTTGAATTTAATTCTTTTACAGTAAAATTATACTTTCCGGCTGGAAGTCCTTCTAAGTTAGCTGAAAAAGAATTACTTCCTTTCAGTAAATCGTAATTTTTAGTTTGTTTGGTCGCAGCATTTACAACAGTAATTGTAAGTCTGGCTTTTTCGTCAAACTCATAATTTTTATTGAAATATTGTGCATTTATGATAATTTCTTCTCCAGAGTTATAAAAACTTTCGTGTGTAACTACCAAAGATTTTTTTGAAGCCGATGACGCTAGATATTGAACTATTTTATCAATAAAAATATCATACTTTTCAAATGATTGATTGTCAACATGACTTTGCAAACGCCACTTCCAGCTGTTTTCTCCAAGAAGAAAAGCGGTTCTTTTTCCTTGATTTTCGGCAAAAGCCAATAATGGAGCATTTGTAGAAGCATTTCTAATTTTCGAAGAAAGCAAAACAGATACATTTCCGTTTGTACTTATATTTCCGAACGGATTCTGTAAAGGTGGGAAATTTTCAAAACCGATATCATCGATTGCAAACAGATTAAAGTCTGGATGGAATTCGCTAAGAAAATCTTCTCGCTGATTGCTCATTTTAAAAATCAGATTATTTTGCTGCTGATTTAAAAAATTGAAATCGGTGTTGTTTCCTGTTATGATAAAGCTATTCGTTCCTTTTAATTTATTGTTGTCAAATATAGCTTTGAAAGCTCCTGTTGGCTGATACAAAATTAAAACAGAAATATCATCTAAATTATTAATTTCGTTTGGCTTAACTAATATTACTTTACGCTGTGCATTAACTTCGATTGAACGTTTTAATGCAGCAATATCTGGGTGGTTTATAGCTGAAACAATTGCAATAGTAGACTTTTGATCGATAATTTCAACAGCAAAATTTTTGATGTTATTGTAACTGTTTTTCTCTTTTGCTGAGGATTGTATGCTGGCCTTATAAATTTGTAATCCAACTTTATCTGCTGGCAATAATAGATTTAAAGAAGCTGTTTTTTTTGATGGCGAGAAAGAAAGTTTTTCTTTTGCTACAACAGTATTTCCTTGCGAAATAGTAAATTCTGCATTGGTAGTTTTGTCGCCAGCATATTGTAGAAAAACTTCGACAGGAAATTTATTTTTATGAAAAGCGTATTTATTTACGTTGAGCTGATTGATTTTTAAATCAAAAAAAGTGGTTGTATCTCCCACAACCAAAGGATAAACTTTATTGACAGGATCGAATCTATAAACATAGTCGTTTCCTGTAGTCTGATTTCCGTCTGTAATAATTACAGTTGGAAAAATCAGGTTTTTGTTGATGCTTTTTAAATTCTTTGCAACTTCGTCTAAATTGGTTTGATTTCCTTTGAAATCAAATTTGTCTGAAGTTTTAAAATCGTTGTCAAATTGATAGGTTTGAATATCGAATTTTTCTTTTAAAGCAGGATTTGAAACCAGTTTTTGGTATAATTCAACTGCTTTTTTATCTGATTTTAGCGCCACAATAGAACTCGAATTATCGACCACAACGGCTAAAGGCGTTTTGGTAATTTCGAGAGAATTTTTAGAAATAATCGGATTTATCAATAAGACTAACAACCCGAAGATGGCCAAAAAACGTAAAAAAGCCAAAAGTATTATCACATTGGATTTACTTTTGGCTTTAAAAAAATATTGAAAGTACGATAAACCACCAGCAATTACTAAAGAAAGCAATAATAAAAGAATCGTGTTTGTCGTCATAATTTATTTAGTAATAGGAAGATTAATAATTCAAAGATTTCAAAACCTTTGAACCTTTGCAACTTAGTACCTCAGTACCTTATGTAAGCATTCCTCCGCAAACATTAAGAACTTGTCCTGTAATGTAACCGCTCATGTCTGAAGCAAGGAATAAACAAGCATTTGCTACGTCTTCTGGAGTTCCTCCACGTTTCAACGGAATACCTTCTCTCCATCCTTTTACTACATCTTCTGATAATTTTGCAGTCATTTCAGTTTCGATAAAACCTGGAGCGATTGCGTTGCAACGAATGTTACGAGAACCTAACTCAAGAGCTACAGATTTTGTAAATCCGATTGCACCAGCTTTAGAAGCTGCATAGTTTGTCTGGCCTGCGTTTCCAGAAACTCCAACAACAGAACTAATGTTGATGATAGATCCTGCTCTTTGTTTTAAGAAAGTTTTCTGAATCGCTTTTGTCATATTAAAAACCGATTTCAAATTCACATCAATTACTTGGTCAAAATCTGCCTCAGACATACGCATTAGCAAATTGTCTTTTGTAATTCCAGCATTATTGATTAAGATGTCAACAGTTCCAAAATCTGCTAAAACAGCATCAACAAAAGTCTGAGCTTCGTTAAAATCTGCTGCATTAGATTGGTATCCTTTAGCTTTTACTCCTAAACTATTTAATTCTGCTTCTAAAGCTTTTGCAGATGCAGCAGATGAGCTGTATGTAAAAGCAACGTTTGCTCCATGTTTAGCAAAAACTTCAGCAATTCCTTTTCCAATTCCACGGCTTGCACCAGTAATAATTGCAACTTTTCCTTCTAGTAATTTCATATTAAGGTATTCGTTTTTATTTTTTGAATTACAAATATAGATTATTTGAGCATTTAATAAAATTTGTAATCCAAAAATTGGCTTAAGAATTTTAGATGTTGCTAAAACAAAAAAAACAGCTCATAAAATGAGCTGTTTCCCCCAAAATAAAAAAACAAAACTAAAAGCTTAAATATGATTTTGTTTCGATTTAAGAAACATACTAAGTTTTAATGGTTATAGCTTAAAAATTGTTTCTTAATATATCTATTCTTCTTTATTCTTTTCAATCTTATCATAGACTATACAACCAAGCGCAATTATTATTGACAGATATAGATAAGGTCTTAAATATTCATAGTAGTATTGATTTATAATAAGTAAACCTATACCCCAAAACAATATCGCAATAGTTGCGGGTGTAAATATTTTTTTAATCATAATATCTAGAAATAAGAAGTTTATTATTTTGATTCAGAAATTATGTTTGGTAAAAGCAACTCACAAGAGTGAGTTGCTTTTTATATATTATTGAAGCTTCCAAGTTGTCATTCTAAACGGACTTGAAGCGCTTGTAAATGTATATACAGGGTCTGAGTAGTATAATCTGAAGCTTTCAGCTTTCACATAAAGTCCTTCAGGATCCATGAAATATTTATCTATACTCGCTAAGAAAGCTGGTGTTGCTACTGTAGTATTTCCGTTCCATGATGCATGTTTCAGAATTACTTTTTTACCATCTGCATCTTCTTCAGCAGTTACGTAATGAAATAAAGCACCTCTTCCCACGAAAGTGTAATAAATAAAAGTTCCGATAGAGTGATTCGCATATATCTGAATAGATGCTATACTTTGTCCAGCTGGTAACATTGCATTGACTTTTTCTAATTCAGCATATAACAATGGTGAATTAGCAGGAGAATCTATTGTGTAATCATCTACAAAGAATCCAAACCATGAAAGAGGTTTGCCTGGAAGCAAGAATTTATAATCATCTGTAAGGACTAAAGGCTTCGTTGTATATTTTATCACAGCAGATACCCCACCTGTTCCTGTTGCTGTAAAACTTCCGTCAGCGTCATTATATGTGAAATTTGATAATTTTTGTCCGCCTACTTCAACCGCAGGACTTACTATTATTCCTGTTGGAGTATATCCAATTCCTAAATCGTAACTTACAGAATAGCCGCTTTCAATAGAATTTGATGTTGCAAAACGAGTTGCAGCCGCAAATGAAAAATCAAATTTATGAGTGGTTGTTCCATCGTTAGTTTCAAGAAGTCTAAAAAGCGGCCTTTCTTCTCCTCCAATAACATTTTGTTCCATTACAAGGTTTTTAGGCAAATCTGCCCAATCTTCTGCAGTAGCTTTTACAAAACGCAATTCTTGATTGCTTCTATTGGTTCTAAAGATAATCTCGCCATTTTCTTGTCCGTAGTACAAAAATTGAAAATCTCCTAAATAACCTTTAGCTCTCAAAGCTGGAATAGGATAATTGTTTGAATCTGATAAAAGGTGAATTCTATTTTTTGTAGTAAAAGTTAAACTTACTGTACTTCCTACTTGAATAGCATATTCACTTTTATGCGCATCTGTATCCGAATCAAAATCTGATGCCATAACTACAGTTCCGTCTGCCGCAAATCTAAACAAGTGTGTATATCCTCCTAAAACAGTGTTATCAGTAAAATAAACCGCTTTCCATCCTTGTGGAGACGAAAGCAAAGCCTCACTTAATTCTGTTTTTTGATTATTTAGACGAGTTGTAGGCGTTTCATTAAAAAGTTGTTCTGCATCTGTATTATCATTACAGGCGATCAATTGCAGTATTAAAACAGCTGCAAATAAGTACTTATATAGTTGTTTCATTTTCATAATGCTTGTTTTAATTAATTACAGATGTTGTATTTTTTTCTGCTTCATCTCTTAAAGCATAAAAATCCATATTGAATGCTTCTTTAAAATATTTCAC
>NZ_DHEI01000003.1:26132-26965 GCF_002399805.1 Flavobacterium sp. UBA4854 | reverse complement strand
TATTCGTCTTTTGAATAAATTAAAATCATAGAAGCCGTTTCTGCAAAATCTTCATTGATGTTTGATCTTGCGTAACTTGTAATAAATCCAAGTTCATTTGATTCTGGAATTTCATAATTATACCAATCTGCAGTATAACCTCCTGGCGTCAATGTTTTCCAAGTTTTTTCATCAAAAGGTTTGTTCTGATTTAGAATGTGAATGTACTCATGCTGAATTGTATGAATAAACTCTGATACGTTTGCACGATTTGTTTGATCGATATAATCTGTTTCAAACAAAGTAACTCTTTGTCCTCCTTCAGCCAAACCTAAAGTTCTCGTTCCTACACTATTTAAGTTAACTCCTCCAACCAAAACAATTTCTCTTGGCGCTATTTTCTTTACGAAATCTGGACCTCCAATTGCGGCATAACTTTTTAGCCATATTGTTTGAACTATTTCTAGTGCTGGTTTCACTTTATCAATTTCTGGCGGGAACAAATAACGGCTATTGTCTACTGTATTTTGGTTCCATTTATATTGCACATTAATATTGTATTGATCTAAGTAAATTCCATCAATCCAATTATCTAAAGCTGTTTTTTCAGGTTGTGTAAAATCTAATTGGCTTTCTCCTGGCAGGTCATCGCTTCCACATGAAAATAGAGTTATCGAAACTAGAGCTAAAACCGCAATTTTATTATATTTTAATAATTTCATAATTTTCATTTTTTAAGATTATCTAGGATTTAGTTCTAAACCAGTGTTTGAAGCGTGCAACGGAATCTG
The DNA here is from genome assembly GCF_002399805.1 of Flavobacterium sp. UBA4854. Taxonomy (NCBI): domain Bacteria; kingdom Pseudomonadati; phylum Bacteroidota; class Flavobacteriia; order Flavobacteriales; family Flavobacteriaceae; genus Flavobacterium; species Flavobacterium sp. UBA4854. Next base: position 26,195 of record NZ_DHEI01000003.1, on the reverse strand, counting down.
TAAAGCTCTTCTGTTGTCGTCTTTTACTAGTATATTAGCTGGTTTGTTTGATGTTTCATGTTT
>NZ_DHEI01000003.1:17293-25920 GCF_002399805.1 Flavobacterium sp. UBA4854 | reverse complement strand
GTTTGTACTGGCGTCATGCTGTAGAATGGAGTGTATTCGTCTGGAACAACAGGAAACATTGCTACTACTCTTGCTTCAGTTAATTTATCTGTTGCTGGATTATAAGTTGGAGTTCTCGTTGCTAAAAAGTATTCTAATTCGTCATTAGCCAAATCAATTTGTCCTTTCATAACGTGAGCTTCCATTCTGTTTAAGAAAAACTCGTCGTTACTTAATAAAACTTCTGCTACATAAGGATCTCCAATACCAGCTGTTACGTTAGAATATTTAAAGTATTCATAAAACTTTGGAAGAAATAAAGTTATACTTCCATTAGAAGAATAAAAGTTATAATAATACGCTTTTCCAAAAAGGTTTGTGCTTGTTCCAAAAATCTCTGGACGACGTAAGCCTGATAAATTGAAACGATTTGTAGAATATAATCTTCCAACAATAGTATTTGCCGAAACAATTAATAAATTGGTTTCTACATCGCTCGCGCCATATCTCAACATTTGATCTTCTACTCCAAGAGGTTCGTAAGTAGAGAAATCTCTCAATCCTGCTGGCTTATTGCCTAAATCATCCGATAATGAAATTACTTTATCCCAATTTCCTTTTACTAAATAAAATCTACTAGCAAAAGCTTTTGAAGCCGCCACAGTAAAGTGAAATCTTGGCTCTTTGTAATCGTTTGTCACTAATTTTAAACCTTCTTCGATGTCTTTTTCAAGAAAATCAAAAACTTCAGCAACCGTATTTCTTTTGTATTTAGTAATTAATTCTGTTTCTGGTTTTGTTACGTACGGAATACCTAAATCTGACTCAGCTGTTGCTGGATTGTAACGTTTTGACCATAATGAAACCAACATAAAGTGTGAATACGCTCTCGCCATTAAGGCTTCACCTCTCTGAGGATTTAAGCTTGCTGGGCTTCCTAATTGCTCAATTGCTTCTAGTGCTTTGTTTGCATGCGCAATTGCTTTATAGCAAGCATCCCAGTAATACGCTTGAGTATCAATATCAGTTGCTTCTGTATTGATTTCCCAATTGTAATTTTGCTCGTTTCTGATTAATGTTGTAGGTAATCCGGTGTCAAAAACATTATCAGACATTGTTTCTGCAATCTCAAAATAACTCATTTGAGGATAAGCTTCTACCAATAATTCTTTTATTTTTTCTGGTGTATCTATTTCTGTTCTATTATCTGGTTTCTCCGATAAGAAATCATCACAGCTAGTAATACAAATAAGTATTAATAGGGATAATGCTATTTTTAAGTTTTTCATGATCTTGACTATTATAATGAAAGGTTTAAAGTAAATGTATATTGAGTTGTCACTGGGAAAGCAACTCCTCCAGTATTACGGAACTCAGGATCTTGTCCATTTAATCGTTTATCAGAATAAACTAACCAAGGATTTACTGCTGAACCTTTTAATGTAAAAGTGCTCACCCCGATTTTCTTCTTGAAATCTGCAGGAAATTCCCAGCTTAATGAGATATTCTTTAATCTAACAAAATCTCCATCAGCAATACGAACATCAGAATAGTTATAAGTATTGTAAGCTCTTGCCAATGTACGATCTCCTCCATAATTAGCATTTAAACGTCTGTCTGCAATAACAGGAACATTTGTATAATTTTCATCTCCAGGATTAATCCAACGGTTAGTAAAGTCTTTTGTAAATACCGTTAAGTCATCATAAGTACTATCGTATACAGGATTTAAACGAACTTTATTTCCTCCTGAACCTACAAAGAATATATAAAGAGACAGATTTTTGTATGTAAATGTATTTGCAAAACCAAATGATTTATTAGGCTCAATTGACCCTTCGTATTTCAAATATTTCGTCACATTTAAGTTATCCTGAAAATTAGCCTCTGTAATATTGTTTTCTGCACCATCTTGTAAAATAAAAGTTGGAAGACCTTGATTATTCAAACCTGTAAATTGATATGAATACAACGAGTTTCTTGGGTGTCCAACTGTATTTCCACCATTTGAATCAACTAAATCAAAAGCTGTTGGTGTGTTTTGCAGTTTTGTAATTTCTTGATGGTAAACAGAAAAATTAAGATTTGTTGACCATTTAAAATCTTTAGTATCAATATTTTTAGTAGTAAAAGCAACCTCCAAACCTTTTGTTTCCATATCGGCATTGTTACCTTGTCTAATTCTTTGACCTCCAATACCTGATGTAATTACATAATCAACAAGATCAAAAGCTTTACGACGGTAAACATCTGTTGTAAACTGAACTCTGTTATTAAACATTCCAAGATCAAGTCCAATATTAGTTTCAAACTGCTTTTCCCAAGTTAAATTTCCGTTTTGTAATTCTTCAATTCTAATGGCTGATTCTCTATCATCAAGCCCAAAACGGTCTGTAATAGCACTTTTGTAAATAGCCAAAGAGTTTGTTGCAGGTCCTGCAGTAGCAGTTAAACCGTATGACGCTCTTAATGCTAAAGTATTAACTGATTGAACATTTTTCATGAAGCTCTCTTCAGCAACATTCCATTTTCCACTAAAAGTATAAGTTGGCAACCATCTAGAAGAATCGCTATTTCCTTGTCTGTTAGACCCATCATAACGTCCTGTAACAGAACCCGTATAACGTCTATCATAAGTGTAACCTACTTTACCAAAGAAACCTACTGTTCTTTCTTTTTCTTCATTAAAACCATAATAAGAATCACCAGCGTTAATTATTTTTTCGATAATTCTTGGATCTGTAAAAGCAGTCAAACCTCTATCGTATTGTAAACCTGCAGCTGTAAATTGATCGCTAGTTCTATCTACAACTCTCATTTCAGTACCAAAAAATCCTTCTAACTCATGCTTCTCAGCAAATATATTTCTATAAGTAACACTATTTCTTAAGTTATAAGATGTCATGTCATTTGTAAACTTTCTCAAGAATCCTCCATTTGGCAATACAGATTCTTTTGGCGCCGTTAAGTCATTTGGATCTTGATATAAAAAGATATTTTGATCTCTTACTAACGTATTTACTCCATCTTCGCCAATTGCTGTTCCTGCTCTATATGCTCCAACAACGTTTGAACCTTCTAAAATTTTGTGCTCACGGCTTGTGTTTGCATAACGCGCTGAACCAGTTAAATTATAAGTTAAGTGTGGATTAATTTTATAATCTAAATCTAATTGAAAACGAATATCTTTTACTTCAATTTCCATGAAATTGTTAGCTAATTCGTTTATAATATTCATTTTAGCCCAGTTATTTCTATAGTATTCCAAGTTTCCATTATCGTCATAAGGACGTAAAGTTCTGCTTGTATTTAATACATAATTAAAAGGGTTGATATCAAAATCACGTGTCACTTTACCAAAAACAACATCTTTCTCGCTTTCGTAAGTTCCTGGCGCACCTTGATCTCTAATAGATGCCAGTGTAGATAAAGTAACATTTAATTTATCATTGATATAAAAAGTCCCTTTAATATTACTAGAAATCTGTTTTACATCATCTGCAATAGTCCATCCCGGATCTGCATAATACCCCAATGAAGCATAGAATGTATTATTTTTACCCCCTCCAGAAAAACTTAAAGAGTGATTTTGCGTAATAGATGGTCTAAACAAAACACTGAACCAGTCTGTATTTGCCTGCTCATATTTTTTCAAAAAATTATTACGGCTTACAGGGTCATTATTAACCAAGTACGTTCCAGTTTCTGGATTATAAGTATTTATTGCTCTTCCTAAAATATTATAAGCTCCACCGTATCTTCCGTTTACAGTACTTGGTAAATCTAAATATCCTTTAGCTTCCATTTCTTTAAAAATACTCATAGATTCCTGAGAATTTAGAATATCAAATTGGCTATAACTTGGAACTGTTCTTACAGTTTGCTCCAATCCGTATGTAATTTTTAGTGGAGAATCTCTACGTCCTTGTTTTGTTGTTACAACCACAACTCCGTTTAATGATCTAGATCCATAAATTGACGTAGCCGATGCATCTTTAAGAATTTCAATACTTTGAATATCGTTTGCACTTAAACCAGCTACAGATGAACTTAATAATGTCTCTGAATTTCCAGATGCTAAATCAGCAAACGACATATTAATAATATCTTCTTGAACAACACCATCAATAACCCATAATGGTTTCGTATCTCCAAAAATTGAAGAAGATCCACGAACGGTTATCTTAGGAGCAGTACCAAAAGTACCTGTAACGTTTTGCACTGTAACCCCCGCCGCTTTTCCTTCGATCATTCGGCTTACGTCAACTACACCATCAATTTTTAATTCTGCGCCAGAAATTTTACTAATAGCTCCAGTAAATGTTCTTTTTGAAGTTTTTTCATATCCAGTCGTAACTACCACCTCTTTAAGGTTTTGACCAGCTTCAGTTAATACAATTGTTGGAGAAGTATTTTCGATTCCAATTTCTTTAGACTCCATACCCACATAAGAAATAACCAAACGATCTACATTAGCAGGTACTTCAATAGTAAAGTTTCCATCAAAATCTGTTAAAACAGCAGTTTTTGTACCTTTTGCCATAATTGTAGCGCCAGGTAATGGACTACCGGTTTGGTCAGTAACTTTTCCTTTAATGATTGGCCCAAAATTTAGAACCTCAAATAAAGAATCGTGATTACTGGCATACGAAAAAGAATCAATAGTATTCTTTTGCAGCACAATCTGATTGCTTACTTCTGAAAAAGTAATATTAAAAGGAACCAATACCCTACTAAGTATACTCGACAGAGTTTCTTGGTTTGCTTCTATACTAACCTTCTCTCCTAGTTGCGGAAGTCTTGAGTTATAAGAAAATTTTACATGAGCAGACTTTTCAATTTTTGATAAAGCATTGTCTAAAGTTAGGTTCTCAACTGTAATAGTTACTTTAGTATCTAATTTTTTCTGCCCATTTACATTATTTGCGAGAGTAACGCTTGAAAACACAAGCGCTAACACAAACTGAAACAGCGTTATTTTCATGATTTGGTGAAGTAATCGTTGCTTGACAACAGGTTTTTTCATAATTTTGGTTTGTTTTGATTAATACTATTCGAGTGTATTTTAAGAAACATCATAAATTACCCTTTACAGAGAGTGATTTATTCAGATTTAAGTGTCGTTAATGTTACAGCATTCTCGGCACTTTTTTTATGCATTCGGTTTTTACATAGGCATTTACAAGTTGTTTTTTTTAGTTTTTTAATAGCTTCATTTTGGATTTTTAAATTTTTATTTTTTGATCGAATTTCGAAATCTAGTTACAGCCAGAAGTCGTAATTACAATCTGATTTCCATTCATTTCATAATTTGTATCGTTGCCAATGCTTTTACAAATTATTTTCAGTTTTTCTGCCAATGGCTGATCACTTAAAGAAGTCGTCAATCGGCAGTCTTTTAATTTTTCGTGAGGAAAATCAATATCTACCAAATAAGCCTGTTCTATAGTTTCAAGAATTTGTGCAACAGGAATATCGGTAAACTCAAAACTTAACTGCTCGATATTTCTAACACTATTTACTAAAATCGGATCTTCAGTAATATTGGTTATTTTATTAAACACTAATTCTTTACGAGCAAAACGCAATGCTTGATTAGGAAGCAAAACAATTTCTTTGTTTTCAGTAGTGCGAACCAAATCATTAGATTTTACCTTTACTTTACCGGTGCGAACAAGAACTTCAACATTTTGCTGATCTGGATAAGCCTTTATTCTAAAGCTTGTTCCAACAACTCTAGTGACAATCTCATTAGCATAAACAAAAAAAGGCTTTTTAGGATTTTTACTAATTTCAAAGAAACCTTCGCCGGATAAATACACCTTTCTTTCGTTCCCGGTAAAGATTTTAGGGTAACTTAATTTACTATTGGGCTGTAATAAAACAGAACTTCCATCAGATAAAGTAATTATCTGTGATTTTTCAGAATTATTGGTTTGTTCAACCAAACCTTCATTATTATCCTGAACTAGTTCGTTGTAAGTAACTACATTATCATTTGCAGTAATTTCACTTCTAAAAAACCATGTAGAAAAAATACCAATCAAAATAGCGGCAGCGACACCACTAATCCAATATCTCCGTATTTTAAGTTTTTTAATTTTTGAAGATTGTTGAGAAAGCTCTTCTCTATGTTCAATTTTTCGCCAAGTTTCCTGTAAAGCTTCATGAACTTCGTTTGAAGATAATTTAGATTCTGGAACCCGCATTGCCAATAGCACAAGCCTTGCATCTTCAACAAGTTTGGCTCTTTGAAGATTCTCGAGAGTCCATTCTTCCCAGCCTTGCTCATCAACTTTAGATAAAATCCATAATTGAAAAGATTCATCAGCTAAGAAGTCTTCAATTTCTATATAATTGTTACGTTTTTGCATCTTATTATTAAGGTTACAAAAACATAGAGGACAGTTTTTTTATTATATACTCACTGATTTAAGATTTTTTTTTGATTTTTTCTTAAATTTTTAAAAAACCCCTGAAGATATAAGCACTAGAAGCGGAATACTACCTGTCCATTCTTTCCTAAGACTCAGTAAACCGCGATGTAGAAGATTACTAGCAGATTGATAATTTACATCTAATAAATCTGCTATTTGATCTACGCTTAATCCTTGATGATAGCGCAGATACAAAGCCTCTTTCTGACGACCTGGAAGATCATTCAATAATTTATTCAAAAGAAGAACACGTTCAGCAGTAACTTCGTCTTCTACCAAACGATTTTCTATAGAAAAATCAAAAAGAAATTCTAAAACATCTGTAGTAGTAGTTTTTCTAAATACATGATCTCTCTCGTGCAAACGAGCAATTCTCTTTCTAACACTAGAAAGCAAATATGCCTTAACAATAACGTTATCTTGAAGAGAATCGCGATAAAGCCAAATATCAGCAAAAACATCTTGAATACAATCTTGTACTTTTTCTTCATACGAACAAAGCGAATTGCCGTAACTGATTAAGTCTCTATAGTATTTTTCAAAAAGTAACGAAAATGATTTCTCATTACCATTCTTCAAATTATTCCACAGAATAAAATCGTCTAAAACCTTGTTTTTTAAAATTTGGCTCATATAAAAAAAGCTTTGGGGCGCAAGATCCGATTATCTAAGTTATTACTAAAACAATAGGATTATTACATAGATTAACTGAAATAAATTTGATTTCTTTTTAAGCTAAAACTAATTAATAAAACATCTAATTTAACAAAAAATAAACAAGTGTTTTACATTTCGATTAATTTTGGCAGATACAAAAAGAATCAAATTTTAACATTATTTTTTATTTTTGTGTGATAAATATAGAAAAGCAAATAATCAAAACCCAATTAATTACAAAAAAAATAAACTTTTTTCTAAATTCATCAGTATTGCGCCTTGTTTTTTGATTAAACTTAAATTTACTATAATTTAAATTTTAATTAACTAAATCGAGCCTTACAGTTTTTTGTTCATCATTGATTTGCAGCACCAGAAAAAAGACATAAAAAAAAGCCCTATTTAAAATAAAGCTTTCTAAGGATAAAAAAAATAGACCTTAAATCTTAATATTTTACAAATGAATTTTCAACTTCTGTTTTGAATTACTGAATGGAATTTCCAGATTAAAAATTAGAAACATCAAAATCTTGTACACTTAAACGCTAAGTGACTATTTATTATAGTTTTTTTTTGCCATTTATATCTTTAAAAATTAAAACCTACATCTCACAAAAAAAACCTTACCAATTAAATCAGTAAGGTTTTTTGATAATATTCAGATTGAAAGGAACTTAAAAAGCTACATTCCATCTTGGTAATTTGCCATTTTCATCTAAGAAGTTTTGCAAAACTTGCCCTTCAACAGCAGTAGGAATTGCTTTTACATCGCCAGCAAATGTTTCGTACCAAACTACTTCTAATGCTTCGATGTTCTCTAATTTCATTTGTGCTGGCCAAGAATATTTTCTTCCTGTTTTAGCAAATTGATGTCCATTTACGATTTTATCGTAAAGCCCACCATTTTTACTTTTTAAAGTTCCGTCATTTTGAACAGTTCCTGTAGAACCAACCATGATCAATTCTTTTTCATCACCTTCAACAGCGTACACCACAAATATTCCCGCACTTCCTTCTGGAGCATTACAAGCTTCTTCTAAACTATCATTTACAGTAAAAGTAAAACTGTTTGTTGCTTTAAATTTTTCTAATTCTTTGTACATATTTCTTCTTTAAGCTTCTAAGATACTGAGGTTCTAAGATGCTAAGTTTTTTTCATTTACGCCTCAGCCTTTAAAATGTAAAAAAGTCTCAACAGGATATTGAGACTTTTTTGGAATTTATAATTTTGAAACTTGAAAATTATCCAAGTACTTCTTTTACTTTTTTACCAATTTCTGCTGGTGAATCAACAACGTGAATTCCGTTGTCTCTCATAATTTGTTTTTTAGCAGCAGCTGTATCATCAGAACCTCCAACGATTGCACCTGCGTGACCCATTGTTCTACCTGCAGGAGCAGTTTCTCCAGCGATAAATCCAATAACTGGTTTGCGGTTACCGTCAGCTTTTACCCATCTTGCAGCATCAGCTTCTAATTGACCACCGATTTCACCAATCATGATGATAGCTTCAGTTTCTGGATCGTTCATTAATAATTCAACAGCTTCTTTAGT
>NZ_DHEI01000003.1:0-17210 GCF_002399805.1 Flavobacterium sp. UBA4854 | reverse complement strand
GTAGTTCCAATAATTGGATCTCCACCAATTCCGATAGCTGTAGTAATTCCTAAACCTTGTTTTACAACTTGGTCAGCAGCTTCGTAAGTTAAAGTTCCTGATTTAGAAACGATACCAACCGTACCTTTTTTGAAAACGAAACCTGGCATAATACCAACTTTAGCTTCACCTGGAGTAATAACACCTGGACAGTTTGGACCAATTAATCTTGAATTTCTTTCTTTAACATAATTATTTGCTTTAATCATGTCTGCTACAGGAATTCCTTCTGTAATAGCAATAATTACTTTAATTCCAGCATCAGCAGCTTCCATAATTGCGTCAGCAGCAAAAGCTGGCGGAACAAAAATGATAGAAGTATCAGCACCAGCTTGATCTACAGCATCTTTTACTGTATTAAAAACTGGACGATCTAAATGGCTTGTACCACCTTTTCCTGGAGTAACACCTCCAACAACGTTAGTACCGTACTCAATCATTTGAGAAGCGTGGAAAGTTCCTTCACTTCCTGTAAATCCCTGAACAATTATTTTGGAATCTTTATTAACTAAAACACTCATGATATATATTTTATGTAGTTTTTAAATTTGTGTTGCAAAAATAAGGTTTTGTAATGTATTTTGCCTCTTTTATTGTCAAAAAAATATTAAGAAAATTGACTCATTTGATAACCTCTATAAAGTTTATCATCTTTTATCTGCCAAATGGTTGCAAAATGCGCTAAAAGCATTTCTTCTCTAGGATTCTCGATTGTTTTCACAAAATGAGAGTAACGTACTGATACTAAATCATCTTCGCTAATAATATGACTAATTCTAACCTTAGAACGTACATAAGCACGACTAAGCTCATTGGCCATTTCAATTATCGAATCATAATCCATTTGAATAAAACCTTTACTGCTGTTCCATTCAAGCGTAACATCAGGATGCAGATATGTTTTTAAAATTTCGCTATCAATTAAGGCATCTGACTTATAAAATTTCTGAACAAATTCTTTAATAGACATATTACTTCAATTTACTTAAAATTTCAGGAATCTTCTTGATATTGGCTAATTGCTTCAATTTTTCTCTAGACTCTTCAATTGGAGTACCAAAATATGATTTTCCGCCTTCAACTGACTTCGTAACACCTGTCTGCCCCATCACAACAGCTTTTGCACCAATTGTAATACCACTAGTAGTTCCTACTTGTCCCCATAAGGTTACTTCATCTTCTATAATCACACAACCTGCAATACCAGTTTGAGAAGCAATCAGACATTTTTTTCCAATCACTGTATCATGGCCAACATGCACTTGATTATCTAATTTTGATCCTGCACCAATTGTTGTATCTCCAGTAACACCTTTATCGATCGTACATAAAGCTCCAATGCCAACATTATCTTCAATAACAACTCGACCACCAGAAACCAACTGATCGAATCCTTCTGGACGTTTTTTATAATAAAAAGCATCCGCACCTAAAATAGTTCCGGCATGTATAATTACATTATCTCCTATTATAGTATGATCGTAAATAGATACATTAGAATGTATTAGACAGTTTTTACCAATTTTCACATTGTTCCCAACAAAACTATTAGGCTGAATAACAGTTCCTTCTCCAATTTCTGCTGATGGAGCTATAGCAACATTAGCAAATTGAAACGGTTTAAAATGTCTGGTTAAAATATTAAAATCTCTAAATGGATCATCAGAAATTAAAAGAGCTTTACCTTCTGGACACTCAACTTCTTTGTTTATTAAGACAATAGTAGCCGCCGATTGCAAAGCTTTATCATAGTATTTTGGATGGTCAACAAAAACAATATCACCAGGCTCTACAACATGTATTTCATTCATGCCTAAAACTTGAAAATCTTTGTCACCAATAAATTTGCAGTTAAGCAAATTAGCAATTTCTTGTAAAGAATGACTCTTTGGAAATTTCATATAGTATAATTAGAAAACTTGTAAATTAGAAAATGAGTCAATTAGAATGTGAATATACAAAATTATGTCGACTCACAAATTATCTAATTGACTCATTGTCAAATTATCTTAATTAAAATAACTACTCTTTTACACGCTCCATGTAAGAACCTGAAGCTGTATCGATTTTAATTTTATCGCCTTCGTTGATAAACAAAGGAACATTTATGTTCGCTCCTGTTTCTACTGTAGCATTTTTAGTAGCGTTTGTTGCTGTGTTTCCTTTTACACCTGGTTCAGCATAAGTAACTTCAAGAATTACAGACGCAGGCATATCTACTGATAATGGTAAATCTGTTTCTGTATTGATCTGTACCATTACGTTTGTTCCTTCTTTTAACAAATCTGGAGCATCCAAAATGTTTTTGTTTAAAGAAATTTGCTCAAACGTTTCAGCATTCATGAAGTGAAATTCATCACCTTCTGGATATAAATATTGAAATGTATGTGTTTCAACACGGATAACGTCAATCTTGTGACCAGCAGAAAATGTATTATCTAATACTTTTCCAGAAGTCAAACTTTTCAATTTAGTTCTAACGAAAGCTGGACCTTTTCCAGGTTTTACGTGAAGAAATTCAATAATTTTATAGATATCGTGATTAAATTTAATACACAATCCGTTTCTAATATCTGATGTAGATGCCATTTGTATTTGTTTTATTTTTTTGTTTAATCGTTTAACCGTTTAACTGTTTTTTCGATTAAACGATTAAACAAATAAACAATTAAACTCAATTTTTAATAATTTCCTGAGTAACCTTTCATAATTCCTCGAGAAGAATTTCTAATAAAATCTAGAATTTCATCTCTTTCTGGAGTCGCTTCCATTTCAGCTTCAATAATGCTTAAAGCTTGCGTTGTATTGTAATTTTTTTGATACAATATTCTATAGATTTCCTGAATTTCTCTAATTTTTTCAGTACTAAAACCTCTTCTTCGCAAACCAACAGAATTAATTCCTACATAAGACAAAGGCTCTTTTGCTGCCTTTGTAAATGGCGGAACGTCTTTTCTAACCAAAGATCCACCAGAAATCATAGCGTGATCTCCAATATGAATAAACTGATGAATTGCAGCTAAACCACCAATAACAGCGTGATTTCCAACAACAACGTGACCTGCCAAAGCAACACCATTTACAATAATTGCATTGTTTCCGATCTCACAGTCGTGCGCAATGTGAGCATAAGCCATTACTAAACAATTGTTTCCAATTACAGTTTGGCCAGAAGCAATAGTTCCTCTATTAATAGTTACGCATTCTCTAATTGTACAATTATCGCCAATAATAGCAAGAGAATCTTCACCTCCAAATTTTAAATCTTGTGGCACCGCAGAAATTACTGCTCCTGGGAAAATATTACAATTTTTTCCAATTCGAGCACCTTCCATAATGGTCACGTTTGAACCAATCCAAGTACCATCACCAATAACAACATTATTGTGAATTGTTGTAAATGGCTCTATTACAACGTTTTTAGCGATTTTCGCGCCTGGATGAACATATGCTAATGGTTGATTCATCTGTATGTTTTATATTTTTAATTAAAATATTCTAATTTGAAGCAACAAACCTAAACAATAAATTTGATAATTTATTATTGTTTTCTTGCTATTTGTGCCATTAATTCTGCCTCGGTTACTAATTTACCATTTGCATAAGCATTTGCTTGCATATGGCAAATTCCTCTTCTGATTGGAGAAATTAACTCACATTTAAAGATTAAAGTATCACCTGGCAATACTTTGTGTTTAAATTTAACATTATCAATTTTCATGAAATATGTCAAATAATTTTCAGGATCTGGAACAGTACTTAACACTAAAATTCCACCTGTTTGAGCCATTGCTTCAACAATTAATACACCTGGCATAACTGGAGCTTCTGGAAAGTGACCTACGAAGAAATTCTCATTCATAGTAACATTTTTCAATCCTACTACGTGACGATCAGACATTTCGATAATTCTGTCAATTAACAAGAATGGAGGTCTGTGAGGCAGCATAGACATGATTTTATGAATGTCCATCAATGGTTCTTGATGCAAATCATAAGTAGGAACATGATTTCTCTGCTCTATCTTGATAATTTTTGCTAATTTCTTTGCAAACTGAGTGTTTACAAAGTGTCCTGGTTTATTTGCAATAATTTTTCCTTGGATACGAACTCCAATTAAAGATAAATCTCCAATTACATCTAGCAATTTATGTCTTGCTGCTTCGTTTGGATAATGTAAAGTTAAGTTATCTAAAACTCCGTTTGGTTTAACTGAAATCTCTTCTTTACCAAACGCTTTCTTTAAATTCTCCATTGTAGACTCAGAGATTTCTTTGTCTACATATACAATTGCATTGTTTAAATCTCCACCTTTAATAAGTCCGTGCTCTAACAAAGACTCTAATTCGTGAAGAAAACTAAAAGTTCTAGAACTAGCAATTTCAGATTTAAAATCTGCTAAACTTTTTAAAGTAGCATTTTGAGTACCTAAAACTTTAGTACCAAAATCTACCATAGTTGTTACTTGATATTCGTCGCTAGGCATAACAAGAATTTCGCTTCCAGTAGCTTCATCTGTAAAAGAAATAACTTCTTTAACTACGTAAACATTTCTGCTTGCATCTTGTTCTTCAATTCCAGCTTTCTCTATCGCTTCAACAAAATATTTTGATGAACCATCCATAATTGGTAGTTCAGAGGCATTCAATTCAATAATAACATTATCCAAATCACAGCCAACCACTGCAGCTAAAACGTGTTCTGGTGTTTGAATTTTTACACCAAGTTTCTCAAGATTTGTTCCTCTTTGAGTATTAACAACATAATTAGCATCAGCTTCAATTACTGGTTGACCTTGCAAATCTACTCTTACAAAAGTGAAACCATTATTAACGGGTGCAGGTTTAAAAGTCATTGTAACTTCTTTTCCAGTGTGTAAACCAACTCCTGTTAGCGAAATTTCATTTTTGATGGTCTTCTGTTTAACCATTATTTCCATTTTTTGGGTTTATTATTTGTTTTTTTAATTCTTCAACTTCAGCCACAATTTTAGGCAGATTCTTAAAATGAACATACGATTTATTAAAATCACTATATCCAAGTGATGGCGAACCTTGTAAAACTTCACCATCTTTAATGTTTCTTGAAACGCCAGACTGTGCCTGAACTCTAACATTATTGCCAATTGTTAAATGGCCCACTATACCAACTTGTCCCCCAATCATACAGTTCTCGCCAATTTTTGTAGAACCTGCTACACCACTTTGGGCGGCTATCACAGTATTTTTTCCAATTTCTACATTATGAGCAATCTGAATTTGATTGTCTAATTTAACCCCTTTTCTAATTATTGTAGAACCAAGGGTTGCTCTGTCGATTGTAGTATTTGCACCAATATCTACATTATCCTCAATAATAACATTACCAATTTGTGGTACTTTACTATATTCTCCATCTTCATTTGGAGCAAATCCGAAACCATCAGCACCGATAATAACACCAGAATGAACAGTACAATTGTTTCCTATTACAGTTTCTGAATAGATTTTTGCACCAGCAAAGATGAATACATTATCACCAATAGTAACATTGTCACCAATAAAACTATTTGGATATATTTTTACATTATTGCCTAAGACTACATTTTGTCCAATGTAACTAAAACTTCCCAAATATAAATTTTCTCCATATTTAGTTCCTTCAGACATAAATGACTGAGGCTCGATACCTGTTTTATTTAATTTTACTTGATTATAAAAATGTAAAAGTTTAGAAAACGCTGCATAAGCATCTTCCACTTTAATAAGTGTAGTGGTAATTTCCTGTTCTGGAATAAAGCTATCATTAACAATTGTTACTGTCGCTTTTGTAGTATATATATAATTGATATACTTTGGATTAGCCAAAAAAGTAAGCGACCCTTCGTCCCCTTCTTCGATTTTAGAAAGCTTAGAAACTTCTGCATTGGGATTCCCAACAACTTCTCCTTCTAAAATTCCTGCTATTTGTTCTGCTGTAAATTTCATCGCGACAAAAATATAAAAAATAGGTTTTAAATGTTAATTTTATATAAGTTGTTTTGGGAAACAGATATAATATTTTGTCACCAATTTAGATAACGATTTCAAATTCAGTTGGTCAGAAGCTTCAACGACATCTTCAATTGTTTTATCTTTTTTCAAAATACGAATAGGTTCTGCTTCCTTACTATAGGCTTGGTTTTTAATTTTACCTCTAAAAATAAAATATCCTGCATCTAATTGCGAAATATGATACTTGTTAGCAAACTGCTCTTTTAAAGATTGAGATTCTTCCATAGAAACTTTCTCAGCGCTCATTTTAATTTTAAGCAAATCTCTGTTAATTATCATTTTGCTTAAAGTGCTTAAAACGAAATCGTCTTGTCTCTGCCAAGCTTTTAAAGCACTAATAATATCAAAATCATCCAACTGAGAAAACAAGTCTAGCTTTTCGGCATCAAAATTTTCTAGAGTTATTTTATTATGCATAAAATAAGAAAGAGGCTCACTGCAAGGAAGATCTACTCCTTTCAAAACCAATTCTTTTGCTCTTTTTAAGACTTTCATTAAAATCAATTCGGCAACCAAACTTGTTTTATGCAAATAAGCTTGCCAGTACATTAATCTCCTCGAAAGCAGAAATTTTTCTACAGAATAAATTCCTTTTTCTTCAATTACTAAAACATCATTTTCAACATTCATCATCTGAATCAATCGTTCAGAATTCACATTTCCCTCAGCAACACCTGTATAAAAACTATCTCGTTTCAAGTAATCCATTCGATCCATATCCAACTGACTTGAAATCAATTGCAACATGAATTTCCTATGATATTCTCCTTTAAAAACCTGAATCGCCAAACTTAATCTTCCGCCAAATTCTTCATTTAACTGATTCATAAATAATAGTGAAATGGCTTCGTGGTGCACATCTTCAACAATGCTTTTTTCCATCGCATGAGAAAACGGCCCATGCCCTATATCATGAAGCAAAATCGCTATTAAAAGCGCATTTTCTTCTTCTTCAGAAATCACAACCTCTTTAAAACGAAGCGTGTCAATAGCTTTTTTCATCAAATGCATACATCCTAATGCATGATGAAAACGAGTATGATTCGCTCCTGGATACACCAAATATGACAATCCCATCTGTGAAATACGGCGTAGACGCTGAAAATAAGGATGCTGAATTAGATCGTAAACCAGCTCATTCGGAATCGTAATGAAGCCATATATAGGATCGTTGAATATTTTTAATTTATTGATCTGAGTCACAGTCTCGTTATTTTTTTGGTCAACAAATATAAGTAAATAAGTATAAAGAGCTCGGTGTTTTTTATTTAAAAATCACACTCTAAAATATGATGATTATCAATAAAATACATTAAAAAATGTTAAATTTCAAAATAAAATCATGGTTTAACTTTGGTAATTTTATACTATTTTTAATACTTTTTAAGTTCTATAACTTTAAATTGCAGTAAAATTAAATTGATTTATGGATAAGATAAAGATACTTTGGGTCGACGATGAAATCGATCTTTTAAAGCCCCACATATTATTTCTAGAAAAAAAGAATTACGAAGTAACTACTTGTAATAACGGACTTGATGCGATTGCGTTGTTTGAAGAAGATAATTTTGATATTGTTTTTCTAGATGAAAACATGCCCGGAATGAGCGGATTAGAAACGCTTTCTGAAATGAAAGAAAAAAAATCAGCGATTCCGATGATTATGATCACCAAAAGCGAGGAAGAATATATTATGGAAGAAGCCATTGGTTCTAAAATCGCCGATTATTTGATTAAACCCGTAAATCCGAACCAAATTCTATTGAGTTTGAAGAAAAATCTAGATGATTCGAGATTAATAACCGAAAAAACCACTTTAGATTATCAGAAAGAATTTAGAAAGATTTCGATGGAATTGGCAATGGTTAATTCGTACGAAGATTGGATTGAATTGTACAAAAAATTGCTTTTTTGGGAATTAAAACTAGAAGATATCAATGATACAGCGATGATCGAAATTCTAGAATCTCAAAAAGTTGAAGCGAATTCGCAATTCGGAAAATATATCGAAAGAAATTACGAAGATTGGTTTGCACCAAAAGCAGATAAACCAATTCAATCTAATACTTTGTTTAAAGAATTAGTAGTGCCAGAAATTAAAAAGAAAGACAAACCAATCCTTTTTGTTGTAATTGATAACCTTCGTTACGATCAATGGAAAGCTTTTGAAGGCGTAATTTCAAACTATTACAAACTAGAAAAAGAAGTTCCGTATTACTCTATTCTTCCAACTGCTACTCAATATGCTAGAAATTCTATTTTTTCTGGTTTAATGCCTTTAGAAATGGAAAAACAATTTCCTGAATATTGGAAAAACGATGTAGAAGATGGAGGAAAAAACCTTTATGAAGCAGAGTTTTTATCGGCTCAATTAAAACGTTTAGGTTTAAACATTAAAGAAGATTATTTTAAAATCACCAATTATGCTGGCGGAAAAAAGTTAGCAGAAAACTTTAAAGCTTTAAAAGGAAATGACTTAGTAACTGTTGTTTACAATTTCGTTGATATGCTTTCGCATGCTAAAACCGAAATGGAAGTAGTAAAAGAATTAGCTTCTGATGATAAAGCGTATCGCTCTTTAACCTTAAGCTGGTTTAAAAACTCTCCTTTATTAGAAATTATCCAACAGGCACAACTTTTAGGCTTTAAACTTATCTTAACAACAGACCACGGAACAATAAATGTAAAAAATCCGTCGAAAGTTGTGGGTGATAAAAATACAAGTCTAAATTTGCGTTATAAAACTGGACGTAGTTTAACATACGAGCAAAAAGATGTTTATGTAGTAAAAGAGCCTAAAACCATTGGCTTACCAGCAATAAATATGAGCAGTTCGTTTATTTTTGCCAAAAATGATTTTTTCTTGGCTTATGTAAACAACTACAATCATTATGTGAGCTATTACAAAAACACCTACCAACACGGAGGAATTTCTTTAGAAGAAATGATTATTCCGTTTTTGGTATTTAACCCGAAATAAAAGCTTTAAGTAGCAGTTTTCAATTTTGAATTTAAATTAAATAAAATAATTCTTGCCACAGATTTTACAGATCAATATTGATTTGAAAATCCTTTTTAATCTTTTAATCTGTGGCATTTGAAAAATAATTCGCGAAAATTTGCGAAATTCGTGGCAAAAAAAATAAACAACAATGAACATCGTTTTTTCATTAGATCAAATTCAAGAAGTTGCCGAGCAGATTATAGCTTCAAACCCAAAAAAAATCATTCTTTTTAATGGTGAAATGGGAGTTGGAAAAACTACTTTAATCAAACAACTATGCAAAAGTTTAGGAGTTCAAGATGCAACAAGCAGTCCGACTTTTTCTCTTGTAAACGAATACCAAACTTCTAGTAATCAAACCGTTTATCACTTTGATTTTTATAGATTAAACAAAGAAACCGAAGCGCTAGATATGGGAGTTGATGATTATTTGTATTCTGGAAATTGGTGTTTTATCGAATGGTCTGAAAAAATTGCGAGTCTAATCCCAGAAGAACATTCTACAATAAATATAGAATTGCTTGCTGATGGAAAAAGAGAACTAAATTTAGTTTAAAACCTATATTAATAATCGTAAAAAGAAAAATTCACCTCTTTATTGACAGGTATAATATTTATTAACTTTTATCTTTGAGTATTAGCAGAATTTTTACATTAATTTTAAAACTTTTTACGTAATTTGTACTCTTAATTTTTTGCATTATCCATGTCAATCACGTTAACTCCATTTACAAAACAACAATTAATACCACAGGAAGAAAAACTTGAGGTTGGTCGTTTTAAAAGAGAACTTTTTATAGGAATTCCTAAAGAAACAAGTTACCAGGAACGCCGTATCTGTCTTACGCCAGATGCTGTAAATTCCTTAACTTACGCAGGTCACCGCGTTATGATTGAATCTGGAGCAGGAGAATGTTCGAGTTATACAGACAAAGAATATGCAGATGCAGGAGCAGAAATTACAAAAGACACCAAAAGGGTTTTTGGTTGTCCATTTCTACTAAAAGTAGAACCTCCAACTTTGGCTGAAATCGAAATGATAAATCCCGAAACGGTTATTATTTCTGCGATTCAGCTAAAAACTAAAAAGAAATCTTACTTCGAAGCTTTAGCTCAAAAGAAAATTACAGCCTTAGCTTTTGAATATATTAAAGACGAAGACGGATCTTATCCTGCTGTAAAATCTTTAAGCGAAATCGCAGGAACTGCCTCAATACTTATTGCTGCGGAATTAATGATCACAGATGAATTTGGAAAAGGACTTTTATTCGGAAACATTACAGGTGTTCCTCCAACCGAAGTTGTGATTTTAGGAGCTGGAACTGTTGGCGAATTTGCAGCAAAAACTGCTATTGGATTAGGCGCAAATGTTAAGGTTTTTGATAACTCTATTACAAAACTACGTCGTCTTCAAAACAATTTAAATCAAAGAATTTTTACTTCTACCATACAGCAAAAAGGTTTATTAAAGGCTTTAAGACGTTGTGATGTAGCAATTGGAGCAATGCGCGGAAAAGAACGTTGTCCGATTGTTGTAAACGAAACAATGGTAGAACATATGAAAAAAGGCGCTGTAATTGTTGACGTTAGTATTGATACTGGTGGCTGTTTCGAAACTTCTGAAGTAACTACTCACGAAAAACCAACATTTATAAAAAGTAATGTTTTACACTATTGTGTACCAAATATACCATCTCGTTATTCCAAAACTGCTTCATTATCAATAAGTAATATCTTAACACCTTACCTGCATCAGATAGCCGAAGATGGTGGTATTGAAAGTGCAATTCGATGCAATAAAGGCCTTAAAAATGGCATTTATCTTTATCACGGAATTCTAACAAATAAAGCAATTGGCGACTGGTTCGATTTGCCAGACAACGATATTAATTTACTTGTATTTTAAGGGAACTTTAATGTACCTTTGCAAAAATTTTATTTCATGAAGTTCGTACACCGTTTTGCATATTACCTGATTGGTCTCGTTATGGGATGTTTTATTGTATCAGGATTTTTTATCGGAAAAGATACCCGATGCAATTATTTTCCAAATGCTCGAGTTTTAAATAACCTTAGAACAAAACCATTTCAATATTCTCCAAAAGCCGTTCAGACTTTAAGTGAAAAATGGGTTGACACGGCCGATGTCAAAAACACATTAACTTATGGAGATGTCGATTTTGACCAAAGCAATGTTCCATTCAAAAAAGGAAAGCTTTATATTATTGAAGGAAAAACAGTAAAAAATCAAGAGATAATTCTAAAAGTAGTCAATTACGAAAACAAAGCTGTTTTAGAAGAAATCGTAAAAAAATAAAAAGAAAATCTTTTGTTTCTCGCTCCCGATAGCTATCGGGATTGCAGATTCAAAAGATTTTTTTTTAGCTGTAAATATTTCTCGCAAAGTCGCAAAATCACAAAGGTTTTTTCCTTTGTCACTTTGCAACTCTGAACCTTTGCAACTTTAAAAAAATTACCATTCAATTTCTTTCAATCCTTTAGATTTCAAGAATTCATTTGTTTGGCTAAAATGTTTGTTCCCAAACCAGAAACCTCTATTGGCACTTAACGGAGAAGGATGTCCCGATTTTAAAATATGATGTTTTGAAGCGTCAATTAAAGCCGCTTTCTTTTGAGCAAAACCTCCCCAAAGTAAAAAGACAACATTTTCTTTTTCAGCAGAAATTTGTTTGATCACGGCATCAGTAAATTTCTCCCAACCTTTTCCTTGGTGACTCCCTGCTTCAGATTGTCTAACAGTTAAAGTTGCATTTAAAAGAAAAACGCCTTGATCTGCCCAACGTTCTAAATTACCCGTATTAGGCATTGGTATATTAAAATCATCCTGAATTTCTTTAAATATATTTTGAAGCGATGGCGGAAACGGAATTCCATCATTTACAGAAAAACACAATCCATTTGCTTGATTTGGCCCATGATAAGGATCTTGCCCAATAATAACCACTTTAACTTCATCAAAATGACAATGGTCAAAAGCTGAAAAAATCTGATTCCCTTTTGGATAACAAACTTTTGTTGCGTATTCCGTTTTTACAAATTCAATTAAATCGTTGAAATATGGTTTTTCGAATTCTTCATTCAAAACTGGTTTCCAAGAAGAATGCATTTTTACGTCCATAATTTTTTTTATGCGAATTTCAGAAATTATTACTTAAAATCATATTTACTAAAAAGAAAAATATCAAAAGTCAAAAATCAAAAATTAAAACGATAGCAAAGAAAAAAACTCATAATTCATAATTCATAATTCACAATTGATGAATGTTTTCGTACTTTTGCTTTTGCTTTCATAAAGAAATTAAATGATCAGTATTACAGAAAAAACATTACAAGACTTACAATTTCCAACTGTATTAGAAACCATTTCAGATGGCTGCAACACCGACATTGGAAAAGAAAAGGCTTTACAAATAAAACCATTTAGAGATAAAGAAGAATTAATGCAGTCTTTGATGCAAACATCAGAGTATGTGTCTTCTTTTCAAAATAATAACGCAATTCCGAATCACGGATTTGATGCCATTACGCACGAAATTAAGTTTTTAGCAATCGAAGACAGTTTTCTCGAAGTAGGAAGTTTTAGAAAAATTGCAAACCTTTCAGCAACAACAAATGTCTTATTGAACTTCTTAAAAAAATTCGATGATTACTATCCAAATCTAAATGCAAGAGCTTCTAGAGTAGAACTAACAAAAGACATTATCTCTGCAATTGATGCAATAGTTGATAAATATGGAGAAATAAAAGACAATTCTTCTCCTGCTTTAGCCGGAATTCGTCAGAATATGAATTTGGTTCGCGGAAAAGTGAATCAAAGTTTTGGCGTGGCTTTAACTCAATACAATAGCTTGGGTTATTTGGACGATATTAAAGAAAGTTTCGTGCAAAACCGTAGAGTTTTAGCGGTTTTAGCTATGTATCGCCGTAAAGTAAAAGGTTCAATTTTAGGGAGTTCAAAAACTGGAAGTATCGCATACATTGAACCAGAAGCTACTTTAAAATATTCCAGAGAATTAGCTAATTTAGAATACGAAGAGAAAGAAGAAATCACGCGAATCTTAAAAAATTTATCGAATGTCATTCGTCCTTTTCTTCCTTTACTAGTTGAATACCAAGATTTTTTAAGTGATATTGATGTAGTTGCCGGAAAAGCTAAATATGCAAATCGCATTAATGGAATCCTGCCAACAATTACCGAAGAAAGAAGATTGTTCTTTAGAGAAGCCTATCATCCAATTTTGTATTTGAACAACAAACAAAAACAAGAAGTTACACATCCGCAAACCATTGAGCTAAAACAAGAAAACAGAATTATTGTAATTTCTGGACCAAACGCTGGAGGAAAAACTATTTCTTTAAAAACGGTAGGTTTATTGCAATTAATGTTGCAATCTGGAATTTTGATTCCAGTTCATGAAAGAAGCGAAACTTTCTTATTTGATAGAATTTTAACAGATATCGGAGATAATCAATCTATTGAAAATCATCTAAGCACATATAGTTATAGATTAAAAAACATGAATTACTTTTTAAAGAAATGTAATAAGAAAACCATGTTTTTAATTGACGAATTTGGTACAGGTTCTGATCCTGAATTGGGTGGAGCTTTGGCTGAAATTTTCCTAGAAGAATTTTATCACCGTGAAGCTTTCGGAATTATCACAACGCATTATTCTAATTTGAAAATTTTAGCAAACGAATTGCCATATGCAACGAATGCGAATATGATGTTTGATGAAAAATCTTTAGAACCAATGTATAAACTAGCATTGGGTCAGGCAGGAAGCTCATTTACGTTTGAAGTTGCTCAGAAAAACGGAATTCCGTTTGGATTGATTAATCGAGCAAAAAAGAAAATCGAAGTTGGAAAAGTTCGTTTTGATAAAACCATCGCAACGCTTCAAAAAGAAAGATCGAAACTGGAAAAAACTTCTTTAAATTTAAAAGAAGAAGAAACCAGAGCGCGTGAAGAGAGTAAGAAGATGGAAAACATCAATACGAGAATTCAGCAGAAATTAGAAAGCTATCAAGAATTGTACGATAGTAATCAAAAGATAATTTACATTGGACAAAAAATTGATGATATTGCTGAAAAATATTTTAACAACAAAAACAAAAAAGAACTTATCGGTGAATTTTTGAAAATAGTTGAGATTGAAAATTCAAAACGCAAAAAAGCAACTCCAAAAGAAACTAAAGAAAAAGTTGAAAAGCAAAAAGAAATTATTGCTGAAGTAAAGGTAAAAGTTGAAGAAATACGAAAAGAGAAAAAAGAGAAAAAACTTAAACCAGTTGTTGAAAAACCAAAACCGATTTTAAAAATTGGTGATCGAGTAAGAATGCTTGACGGGAGATCTGTTGGAAGTATAGATGCTATCGAAAAAAATAAAGCGACAGTAAATTATGGTATTTTTACTTCTAAAGTAAGTTTGGATGAATTGGAATTGGTAGAAGCAGTTAAGAAATAAGTTTTCAGTCCTTAAAAATTGGAAAAAAAAAATCAAAATTAAAATAAAGCGATTTAAGGGACGATTTTCATTTTTACACAAAAGAACATTCCTATTTTTTAAAAATAGATTTAAACTAATTTACTGATGTCGTTTTAGATTTCTAAAATTTATTAAAAAACAAAAATCAATAGACATTATAAATACAAGCAAAAACATATTAATTCCTGTTTTATTTATTTCAATTAAGAATTGAAATATAAAACTTGAAATACAAATTATAAAATGGAAAGTCTTCCAAAAAATAAAAAAATAGTTCTTTTTGACGGAGTTTGTAATCTCTGCAGTTCTGCTGTACAGTTTATCATCAATCATGACAAAAAAGATATTTTTAGATTTGTTGCATTGCAGTCTGATTTAGGAATTTCTATCTGTAAACATTTAGGAATTAGCTTTTCTAAAATGGATAGTATTATTTTATACGATCCTGGAACAGCATATTTTTACAAATCTTCTGCAATTCTTGAAATCGCTAAAAACTTTGGAGGCATTTGGAAATTAACTCCTATTTTTAGAATTGTACCAATTTTTGTAAGCGATAAAATTTATGACTATGTTGCAAAAAATAGATACAATTGGTATGGCAAAAAAGAAAGCTGCATGATTCCAACTCCAGAATTGAAAGCGAAGTTTCTTTAAGTAAATTCCAAATTCTTAAATTTCACAAACAAAACTTAAATCTCCACAATATTGTCATTTGGACGAAGGAGAAATCTCCGCGAGAAGCTCAACAAAGATTGGATTTTTCGTTACGGAGTTACTTGCGGAGATTTCTCCTTCGTCGAAATGACATACTTTGTATTAACAAAAAATCCCAAATTCACAATACCGAGGCTCGGGAGGAATTTGGGATTTTTTTTGTTGAAAATTTCAGATCTTATTATCTAATTAATTTTCTATATTTCAAACGTTTAGGAGTTAAATCACCGCCAAGACGTTTCTTTTTGTTTTCTTCATAATCAGAGAAACTACCTTCGAAGAAATAAACTTCAGAATCACCTTCGAAAGCTAAGATGTGTGTACAAATTCTATCTAAGAACCATCTGTCGTGAGAAATAATTACAGCACAACCTGCAAAATTTTCTAAACCTTCTTCAAGTGCACGAAGAGTATTAACATCAAGGTCATTCGTTGGCTCATCCAGTAAAAGTACGTTTCCTTCTTCTTTCAAAGTCATTGCCAAGTGTAAACGGTTACGTTCTCCACCAGAAAGCATTGAAACTTTTTTGTTTTGTTCGCCGCCTCCAAAGTTAAAACGAGATAAATAAGCTCTAGAATTTACTTGCTTACCGCCCATCATAATCAATTCCTGACCATCTGCAAAGTTTTCCCAGATTGATTTATTTGGATCAATATTCGAGTGTGACTGATCTACATAAGCAATTTTTACTGTGTCTCCAACAGAAAATTCTCCACTATCAGTAGCTTGTTCGCCCATGATCATTTTGAAAATAGTCGATTTACCAGCACCGTTTGGTCCTATAATTCCAACAATACCAGCTTGAGGCAAAGTAAAATTCAAATTATCATATAATAATTTATCACCAAAAGCTTTTGCAACATTTTTAGCTTCGATAACATTTGTTCCTAAACGTGGCCCATTAGGGATATAAATCTCTAATTTTTCGTCTAGTTGTTTTTGGTCTTCGTTTAATAATTTGTCGTAGTTCTGTAAACGTGCTTTTTGTTTTGTCTGACGACCTTTTGCACCTTGACGAACCCACTCCAACTCACGCTCTAAAGTTTTTCTACGTTTAGAAGCGACTTTTTCTTCTTGAGCCAAACGGTTTGATTTTTGATCCAACCAAGAAGAATAATTTCCTTTCCATGGAATACCTTCTCCTCTATCTAGTTCTAAAATCCATCCAGCAACATTATCTAAGAAATAACGGTCGTGTGTTACTGCAATTACAGTTCCAGAATATTGTGCTAAGTGTTGCTCTAACCAAAGAACTGACTCAGCATCAAGGTGGTTGGTTGGCTCATCTAATAGCAATACATCTGGTTGTTGCAATAACAAACGGCATAAAGCTACACGACGACGCTCACCTCCTGAAAGGTTTTTAATTGGTGTATCTCCTTCTGGAGTACGTAATGCATCCATTGCGATTTCTAATTTTGTATCGATTTCCCAAGCGCCAAGAGCATCAATTTTGTCTTGCAATGCTGCTTGACGGTCCATCAATTTATCCATTTTGTCTTGATCTTCGTAATATTCTGGAAGACCAAACAAATCATTAATTTGATTGTACTCCTCTAAAACTGCCATAGTTTCGGCTGCTCCTTCACGAACAATTTCGATAACTGTTTTAGAATCGTCAAGAATTGGTTCTTGCTCTAAATATCCTACTGTATAACCTGGCTGAAAAACTACATCTCCTTGGTAGTTTTTATCAACTCCAGCAATAATTTTTAAAAGTGAAGATTTACCAGAACCATTAAGTCCCAAAATACCAATCTTAGCTCCATAGAAGAAACTAAGGTAAATATTCTTAAGAACTGGTTTGTCTGCTCCTTGATAGGTTTTACTCAATTTCTGCATTGAGAAAATTACTTTCTTATCGTCTGACATTTTTTATTTTTTATTATATTATTTATTTTTTTTGA